>JACKOW010000006.1 GCA_024234055.1 Rhodanobacteraceae bacterium | reverse complement strand
GCCGGTGCCGGGGCCGATCATGATCAGATCGCGGCCCGGGTCCGCGGGCAGACGAAAGCGTGGATTGGCCTCGACACTCACCTCGATCTCGGCGCCTTCGGCCAGCGCCGCCAAGTGCCCCGATGCCAGACCCAGACGCTCGATGCCGGCGACCTCGTCGCGACGCACCGCCACGGTCAGGTGCACCTCATCGCCGACGCTGGCCTGGCTGGAGGCAATCGAATAGGCACGCGCCTTCAGCGGCGCCAGTTCGGCGACCCAGCGCGCCGCGTCCCAATCAATGCGTCCAGCGGCCAGCAGATCCGGCACCTGATGGGTCTCCAGCAGCGCCGCGCCGCGCTCGCGCAGCGGGTGCTCGGGATGGGCAGCGAGGATCGCATTCAACAGCGGCAGGCTGAGGCGCGTCAGTTCGCGCTCGGAGTGCAGCCATTCGCGCAGGCTGTGGCGGCGATCTCCGCGCTCGACCTTGACCTCGCCGTCGAGTCCGCTGCGCGCCAGAAACTCGTCGATCAGCACCGTTGGATTGTTCACCCGCACCTGCAGCGAATCGCCGGGCTCGTAGCGCAGCGCCGGGCCGACGAAGCCGAGCTCGACATGGCGCACATCGAGTTCGCTGTCACGCGCGGTCAGGCGCTGATTGGCCAGCACCACGGCCTGGGACCTGCTGGCAGCATGGGTCACCGGCGCCACCGCCGGACGCAGCAGCGTCACGGTGGCCGCCGATTTGCCGATGGCCTCGACCGCCGCTTCGACGGTGCTGGCGCGCCATGGGGCGGCCACTTGCTCGATGTCGAGGTCGGCGTCGGCCCGCGCGCTCAGCGCCTGCCCGCCCAGCTCAGCCAGACGCTGATCCAGCAGCCGCCCGATCTCGCAGAACTTGGCATAACTGGAATCACCCAGCGCCAACACCGTGTAGCGCAGATCGGTGAGCTTCGGCGCGCGCGCGCTGGCCAGTTGCTTCAGGAAGATGCGGGCGTCGTCGGGAGGATCGCCGTCGCCCTGGGTGCTGATGGCGATGGCCAGAAACTGCTCGCGCCCGAGTTCGGCCAGGCTGTAATCAGCCAGATTGATCAGGCGCACAGCCAGACCCTGGGCCTCGGCCTGTTGCGCCAGCGCGCTGGCCGCGGCCTTGGCGTTGCCGGTCTGGCTGCCATAGGCCACCGTCAGGCGCTTCCCTGCGGTCGCCACGGGTTTCGGGGCCACCGGTGAACGCTGCGCAGCCTGTCCTGCGGCGTAGCCGGCAATCCACCACAGCGCTGCTTCGCTGCTGCCCGCCAGCAACTGATTCAGCGTGTCCAGCTGCTGCGGCGACAGCGGCGCTGGTGTCTGGGCAAGGGCTGGGCTGTGCTGAGTCACGGCGGTATAGACGTCTGGACTGGTGTGGGGTGCACCTTAACCAGTCGATACCGTCACGGAAAATGACCTCAGGGCATATCGATAGTCCGCGTCCGGCAGGGCAAGATTCGGTGATCTGGATCGTGCCTGCATTGCCGTTTCGTCGGCAGGAGCCTAAGATGCGCGCCCTGTCGGGGTGATCCCGATGGCGACGTAGTCGGGCGCACGACTACCGATCGGGAGTTGGTGCTTGAAAGTGTTTCGTATCTTCGCTGCGGTTCCGGCCATTCTGATCTGGCTGGCAATGTCGAATGCATCGATGGCGGCACAAGTGCAGCCGCCCTGGCTGGCCATGGCCAATCCCAATTTTGGACTTGTCGCCGGCAACATCGTGCGCGTGCAGGCCGAACCGCCGGCAATCATTCTTGCGGTATCCGAGGCCCTGCGCGGCGACGCCAGCGGCGAGCTGCAACTGCTGGTCGATCGGGTCTGGCTCTCGCAGATCGCGCCGGGCGAGGGCTACCTGGCGCTGTACACCGATCTCGAACCGGCGCCACTGAAACCACGCAAGGTCTTGCGCGTACCCGAGCGGGCGCGGCTGATGTCCTTCGAGGGAGTCAATCTCTCTCTGTTCCGCGACACCCCCGAATGGCGCGAGGGATTGCTGGGCGATCCGCTCGAACGCGCCGCCGCGGCCGACTATCGCCAGCAGGTGTTTGCCGGCCTGCAGGCGCACGACCCGCAATGGCAGGACCTCTGGTCGGGCGAACTGGCCCTGCGTCTGCAGCGACTGTCGCCGTACAGCGCCGAGGAGTTGGCGCTGGTCAGACAGTTCGTGCTGGCGCCACAGTCGCCGGCGACGGCCCGGGCGCGCTTGCTGCAAACCGCCTTTGATCGCAGCCCGCTGCTGGGCGAGAACTGGTACATCGAGGACGCCGCCCGGATTCTGGGCCAGACCGCGCCTCGATACGACAGCGCCGTCGGCGAGGATCAACTCAGCTACAGCGTGCTGCAGATCCTGGCAGCCCATCCAGACGCGGTGGAGTCCCGCGTTGTCGAACCATGGCTGGCCGGCGTACCGGCCATTGCCGAAGCCGCCGCCCTGATCCTGCGCGCGCAATCGCCGGAACAGGAACGCGAAGCGTTGGACCGTACCCTGTCGCGCTCGCTGCTGCCGGCAGTCACTCGAGATTTTCTGAAGCAGCACCGACAACGCCTGCCGATGACGGCGGCCGACCACACCCAGTGAAGGAGTTATCCATGAGTTGCAGCCGTTGGCTACTGGGCGCAACCTGCGCCCTGATCACGAGCCCGCTGTGGGCCATCCCGCCCGGAGCGCCCACCCAGGGTGGCTCCGTCTACTCGGCGCGCGAAGTCCATCGTGACGTCTCACGACCCATGCGCGACATCATTGCCGAGATGGGTCCGGCGCGGATGGTCGATCCCAGCGACAACGTGATCCCGAATGAGATCCGTGGATTCTCCGATCTCTACCCGGCACTGGATTTTGGCCCGGGTGAAGTCATGCCGGCGCAGCGCTCGCCCAATGGGTTGGCGACTCCGGCGCCGACGCTGGCGGTCAATGGATTGAGCCTGGCGGTCGGTGGCGGCGGTGTGCCGCCGGACACCACTGGTGACGCCGGCCCCAACCATTATTTTCAGTGGGTGAACACCAGCTGGGCTCTGTTCGACAAGACCACGGGTGCCCGCGTTTCAGGCCCCACGGCCGGCAGCAGCTTCTTCAGCGGGTTTGGCGGACTTTGCCAGACCACCAACAACGGCGATCCGCTGGTGCTGTTCGACGATATCGCCCAACGCTGGGTAGTCAGCCAGTTCGCTTTCACGAGCTCCACGACTGCGCCCTTCTTTCAGTGCGTGGCGGTATCGACCACGGCCGATCCACTCGGCACCTACAACCGCTACGCCTTCCAATACCCGGAGTTCAATGACTACGGCAAGATGGGTGTGTGGGTGACCAACGACGGCAGCCAGAACGCCTATCTGTTCACCATGCACGAGTTCGGCGGCAATCCGCGCGGATTCCTGGGTACCTCCTTCGCGCTGGTCGAGCGTGACAAGATCCTTTCGGGTCAGAGCGCCAAGTTCATCCGCGTCGCCGGCATCAATGCCTTCGGTGCGCTGCCGATGCATCTGGAGGGCGTCAATCCGCTGCCGGACGGCGCCTGTCCGGTGTTCGTACACTACTCCGCCACTGGCACGGGCTATCGTCTTTGGGATATGTGCGTGGATTGGAGCACCCCCACGGGCAGCACAACTTTCACCGATACGCCAACCTTTGTCGGCAGCAACTCCTACGCCCTGGGCCTGAACGGCATCCCGCAGTTGAGCTCCACCCAGCGCCTGGACGATTTCGGCGGCAATCTGATGTATCTGGCTGCGATCCGCGCTTTCGGCCCGAACGGCCCGAGCGAGGCCAAGGCCGTCATCAGCCATGCCGTGAATGTGGGCAACGATCAGGCCGGCGCGCGTTGGGTGGAGTTCGGCTTGTCCGACCCGCAGCCCTTCACGCCGCCGCTGGTAGACCTCTTTGCCGACGGCTTTGAGGGGGCGGCGCCGCCGTCCATCGAAGGCGGCAACGGCCCGATCAAGCTGGCCAAGCGTCTGGTGGATCAGGGCACTTTTGCCCCGGACCAGACCAGTCGCTGGATGAGCGGCATCAACATCGACGCCAATGGCAATATCGGTCTGGGTTACAACGCTTCCAGTGCAGCGATCAACCCGGAGGTTCGCCTGACCGGCCGCGAGCGCAACGATCCGGCCGGAACCATGCGTAACGAGGTCACGGCAACGCCGCCGAATACGGGCGCCCAGACCGGTACCTTCTCAGGCCGTGCCCGCTGGGGCGATTACGCCACCATGGGCGTGGATCCGGTCGACCAGTGCACCTTCTGGTTCACCAACGAGTATTACCCGGTGACGGCGACGTCCAGTTGGAACACTCGCATCGCCAAGTACAAGTTCCCGAGCTGCGGCCAGCCCGATTTCGAACTGGAAACGCAGCCACAGTCGCGCATCCAGGCTTGCGGTGCCAATGGTGACCAGCCAACGCTGGTACGTGTCGGTGCCTACGGCACGCTGCCCGCGAACGTGACCCTGAGTGCCACGGGCTTGCCGGGTGGCGTGACCGCCAGCTTCTCGCCGAATTCGCTGCCGGCCGGTGGCGTCGCCAACTGGACGCTCAATGGCGCCAGCGGCATTGCCCCGGGTTCCTACACCGTGACCCTGAGCGGCACCTCGGGCGCACTGACGCGCACGCGCCAGCTCGGCCTGGATGTCTCCGCATCCCTGTCGGCAGCACCGACGCTGAGCCTGCCCGGTAATGCCGCCACCAATGTGGTGGTGCGGCCGACGCTGCAGTGGGCGGCCTCGGCCGGTGCCACCAGCTACGAGATCGACATTGCCACGGATGCCGCTTTCACCAACATCGTCGACAGCGGCACCAGCAGCGGTACGTCCTACTCCAGCGGCGTGTTGCTCAATGTCGGCCAGACCTACCACTGGCGCGTGCGCGGCGTGAACGCCTGTGGCGTGGGCCTGAGCTCCGCATCGCGCTCCTTCACCACCGGCGCGCCGGGCACCTGCCCCAGCGGCACCACGGCCAATACCGTGTTCAGTGACGACGTCAGCGGCGATGGCACGGCCTGGGTGGTGACCAACATCAGCGGCGACGCAGCGGCCCTGTGGACCAAGACCACGCCGCCAGCGGGTACCGGCATCGGCACCCGAGCCTGGTATGCCCGCAACTCGGCCACCACCGCCGATCAGCGCCTGACCAGCCCGACCATCGTGCTGCCGGCCATCAGCCAGTCGCCGATCGTGCTCGGCTTTGACGCCTTCCATGCCTACGAGACAGACGGGACCACCGACTGCTGGGATGGCGGCTTTGTCGAGATCAGCACCAACGGCGGCGCCAGCTTTGCCCCGCTGGGCAATGCGCGGAATCTGGCCGACGCCTATCCGGGCGTGTTGTCTTCCGGCAACCCGGCCCAGGGCAGCCAGGCCTGGTGTCGCCAGCCGACACCTGGGGCTTCGGTGCGTAGCTACTTCCTGCTCGATGGCTTTGCCGGTCAGAGCGTGCAGCTGCGCTTCCGCTCCACGGCCGACAGCAACACCACCGGCGCTGCGCCCAATGGCTGGGCGATCGATAACATCGCCGTGCAGGGCTGTCAGTAAGCAGTAACCCCGCCCGCCCGCGCAGTCGCGCGGGCGGGTTTTTTTTTGCCTGCCGCACTGGAACCCGCCGACCACGCAAGCCTGATGATGGCGGCGAAGCTCACCGGCCCCGTCCTTCCGGCCCGCGGGCTTCTGCTCGGCGTCCTTCGATGACGGGTCTGCGATGGCGCTGTCATTGCGCGGCGCAACAACCTTGCGCAGGGCCAGCGCGAAGCTCCCGGTGCTGCGATGGCTGGCGAAGTTCCACTTGATGGCGGAGATCTGTGTCCTTCACGGCGAGCCCTGCGGCCTCGGCTATCGCGGCTGCCGCCCGGTCACGGCTTGTGGGCGATTTCCTCCGCTTCGCGCCGGTATTCACGTGCGGCCTCGGTCTGGCCGTCCTCACCCAGAGCCTCGGCCAGAGCCAGATAGACAGCCGGGTCCTCGGGGAAGAGTTGCAAGTAGCCTTTCATCAGCGCCAGAGCGGAGGGTCTGTCGCCGGCGAACCAGTAGGTCAGGGCGAGATTGTTGAGGTCTCGCGAGACCAGCGACCACGCCTTTGCGTTCGAGCGAGCGCCATCCATCTGCGCCAGCGCCGCCTGCAGGCCATCCTGGTGCAGCGTCAGGCTCAAAGCCTCGGCCAGCGAAGGCACTGGCAGCGTGTAGTGGCCCTTGAATGCCAATTCCTGGGCGACTCTGAGCGCCGCATCAGCGTACAGCTCCCGGGCATTCTGCAGAATGACGATAGTGATGCCCTTGTCGAGGAATCGGTAGAAGCGGGTTCGGTAGCCATCGCCCTGGCCGTGGTGATGGATGATTCGTCCGGTGTAGTCGGTCTCTGCCACCTGCCAGCCGAGCCCGTATCCGGCAGGGAAGCCCTCGGGGAGCATCAGCGAGGTATAGGCCTGCTTCTGAATCTTTGCACCGATGACTTTCCCGGCCCGCAGTGCATGGTCGAAGGCCAGCAAATCCCGGGTCGTGGAGTAGATGTCGCCTGCGCCATAAACCTGGTCAGCCTGGAACTCTGCTGACAGTACCGGGTGCTGGTCGACGCGCAGATCGCTGGCGGAGGCGTAGTCAAAGCCATGGCCTTGTGCCACCCGGCGGCGCCGTTGCGGGTCAAGTTCCGAGATGTGATAGGTATTGCGCATGCCGCTCTTGCGCAACACGGCCTTGCGCAGGAATGCCGGGTAGTCGGTCCCGGAGACCTGCTCGATGATCAGGGGAATCAAGGCATAGCCGGTGTTGCAGTAGTCCCAACCCTCGCCCGGCTCGAAGGCCAACGGCGGCTTCTGCTCCGCGAGCCATGTCAGGAGGTCGCGATTGGTCAGCGCTCCGCCCGTGGCGGGCGCGTAGTCCAGGCCAAAGATGTACTCGGGCAGGCCGCTGCTGTGCTCCAGCAGATGCCGCACGGTTGGCTTTTCATAGGGGAATTCGGGCAGGAACTTCTGGACCGGGTCATCCAGTGAGATCTTCCCTTTCTCGACCAGTGTCAGCAGCGCCGTGGCTGTCAGGGTCTTCGACACCGATGCCAGCCGGTAGAGACTGTTCCGGGTCAGCGGCGTCTGGTCGAATGCATCGGAGACACCCAACTCGGTGTCCAGCAAGACCTTTCCATCCTTTTCGATCAGTACTGCCCCATTGAACTGACCGCGCTCATGGAGTTTCTGGAAGGCCTCGTTGTAGACGCTTGAAGCGTCCCCTGCGACGACCATTCGCGCTGCACAGAGCAGGGTCAGCCCCGCGATCTTGATCAGAAACCTCATTGTCTTTTGACCTGTTCGGCAATTGCTCGGGAGAACGATGCGTGTCCTGGCACCCGACCGGTGCAACACGCGTGGCAAGTCCGGGCGTGAGAGCCAGAGGACAGGCGATAGGCGCGCAGGCCAGCGCGCCTGTCCGTGCTTCTCGCACCCAGGCGCGGCATCCAGATGCCGGTTGCAATTTGGATGCCAGTTGCGAAACTCGCCGGAAAAACCCTCTTCTCAGGCCAAATCAGGCTTTCCATCGAGTTCGAACCGATCGCGGACATGTCCGGACACTCACCGATCGCGCACTCGCGGACAGCCTGAGCAAGGTTGCCCGCCAGAGGGCCGTTGCGCGCAACCAGCTCAGCGATCGAAACTGGCCCTGTAGGCACTCGGCGACATCGCGTGCCGGAGCGCGAACTCCTTGTTGAAATTCGATTTGGTCTGAAAACCAGCATCGAACATCACCTCGGTGATCGGTTTGTCCCGAAGCTCGGGGTCGCGCAACTGGGCAGCGGCGTCAGCCACTTTCCAGTCGTTGAGCAGGGTGCGCATGCCTCGGCCGTGCACCTGGTTGACCGCCACTGACAGCTGGCGAGCCGGTACCCGCAAGCGCCGAGCAAGTTTGGCCAGGCTGATGCCAAACTCGGCATGGGCACGCTCTGCGCGCAGCAGTTGTTCCAGTTGCTGGCACAGGGCGATGGCGTCTGCGGACGCGGCCGGATCGCTGATCGAGGCCTCGGCTAGTGGCTCGGTGGAGCCATCCGGGACCGCCGACAGGGTCTCGCGCAAGCGGCCGAGCCACTCCGGATCGCGCCAGGCCCAGACAAACAGCAGCATGCCCGGGGCGAGCAGCGCCAGCGCCCCAAAAGGTAGCCAGGGCGACTCCGTCAGGCGATCACCGTGGGCCAGTGACCAGCCAATCAGACCATCGACCAGCACCAGAGCGAGCAAGCTGGCCGCAGCCAACAGGCGTGCCTGACGGCGCAGGGATTGTCCCAGATCCCGGCGATCGCGGCTGAGCAGGGCCAGTGCATAGCCCAGCATCAGCAGCAGCAGCGCGGCGTCCAGCCAGCTGCCGGACGCGGGCCAGGCCACCAGCGCGGCGATGATCGCGGGCGGGACCAGGTGCAGAGCGTCCAGCGGCCGCCAGCGGGTGTCGGCTCGCTCGAACAGCAGGAAAAGCAGCCCCGGCAAGGCGGCACCAGAGATGGCCCGCCAGGCCGGCGGGAACATGCCGGGGCGCAGCAGCTGCAGCCCCAGAGAGCCCGCCTGCACCGCCAGCAGGCACAGCAGCAGTAATCCCAATCCGCCGCCGCGCTGCCGCGAGAGCAGCAAATGCCCCGCGAGCATGATCGCCACCAGCGCCGCGCCAAAGCTCACCCATGTGCTCAGCGCCTGCATGCAGAAAATCTCCGAGGTCCTCAAACAGGATTCAGGTCGCGGCCGCAGACGGGGCTGGACAAACTGGCCGCCCCCGTCCTCGGAGACCAAACATGCCACGCCCGAACCTGCCGGCAAAGTTGCTTCTTGCGGCAATGCTCGCCTGCAATGCCCCGCTCTACGCCCACAGCCTTCTGATCAGTGACGTCATTCTGGTCTCTCCCGAGCGCGCCGCGCCGCTGGTTCACGCCCACGTGCTGGTGCGCGATGGCCGGATTGCGGAGATCCGCCAATCGCGGCCGCGGGGTCGCTTTGACCAGACGCTGGACGCGCGCGGCCGTTGGCTGACGCCCGGCTTGATCGACAGCCATGTGCATCTGGGCAGTGACGCCGGGCTGCGCGAGGATCAGGCCCAGGCTCATCCGGAGCTGCGTGCGGCCTTTCTGGCCCAGGAGCCGCGCAGCTACCTGTATTTCGGCTTCACCCACCTCGTCGATCTCAACGAGAGCGAGGACTTCATTCGCCAGTGGCGGGCATTGCCCTTGGCGCCAGGCCTGTCCTACTGCAAGTCGCTGCCCTTCCCGGGTGGCTACGGCGAGGCCTTCCTGCCCGAATCGGTGCGCAATCGCACCCCCTATCTGCTCGATGATCCGGCGCAACGCGAATCCATGCCGGAAGGCTATGAACCCGAAGAGCACACGCCCGACGCCGTGCTGGCCAAGGTCGCGCGCACGCCGGCCATCTGCGTGAAGACCTACTTCGAAACCGGCTTCGCCGGCTTGTGGGATTGGCCAGTGCCTTCGGATGCCCTGATCGCGGACGTCCACCAGGCAGCGAAGGCGCGCGGGCGCCGCCATGTGCACCATGCCAACAGCCTGGCCGGTTACCGGCAAGGACTGGCGGCCCGAGTCGACGTGCTTGCCCACGGCCTGTGGCACTGGGATGCGCACAATGCAGAGCGGAAGCTGCCACCGGCAATCGCGAAGCTGCTGGATGAGTTGATCGCTGCCGGCATCGCCATCCAGCCGACCAGCCAGGTGCTGGGCGCAGAATTGCGCCTCTTCGATCCGGCCTTTCTCGACGATCCCCGGTTGCGCAAGGCGGTACCGGCAGCCCTGCTGGACTTCTATCGCAGCGAGGACGCGCAGTGGTTCCGGCGCAAGATGGAGCAGAATCTCCAGCGCACGGAACTCGTGCAGCAATTCCTGGGGGCCGAAGCGAACGGCGATCCCCGCCAGACCAGCCAGGTGGCACTGGACCGATTGCAGCTGGTGGTGCGGTACCTGCACGCGCAGGGCGGCCGCCTGCTGCTCGGCAGCGACACACCCTCCAGCCCCACCTACACCAACCCGCCGGGCTTGAACGGGCTGCTGGAGCTGCAGTTCCTTCAGGACGCCGGACTCTCACCGCACGAAGCCCTGCTCGCCGCCACCCTGGACAACGCCCGCAGTATTGGACTGGACGGGGAACTGGGCAGCATCGAAGTGGGCAAGCGCGCCGACCTCCTGCTGCTCAGCGCCGACCCCTTGGCCTCGGTCCAGGCCTTCGACCACATCGACCAGGTGATTCTCGGTGGCCGAGTGATCAAGCGGGAAACCTTGGCCGCCGATGCCTGCGCTGCACCGGGGCACCAGTCCGGGCGCAAGCGAGCCTGCTGAACGGCAGCTTTTGCGAAACCGCGCTGGCCGGTCTTTCAGGCCACGAGGTCCGGATTCGCGCCGACGCTCGCTCGCCTGGGAATGACCCTGGCCTCGCGGGCCTGTTGCCTGCTGCAGTCATGACCGATAGCCCATTGTCGAACCTTGGGCGCCATGCCAACGTCGCCCGCCGCCCGGGCTGCGCGAAACACGGCAAAGGAACGAACATGAATCGAATGGGTGATGGCAGGCAGGAACGTAGCGCTTTTCCGGGCTCCTTCAGGCGCTGGATCGGCCTTCCGGTTCTGGCGGCAGCCATGCTGCTTGGCCAGGCCGCGCTGGCCGATCCCGCCGCGGAGCAGGATCGTGCTGCGATTCGGCAGCTGGAAGAGGGTGTTGCCCGGGTGCTCGCGGAAAAGGGCTTCGATGCCTATGCCGACTTGTTCCATGCGGACTACAGCAATTGGGGCGATGGCGGTGTCGCCCGCGACCGTGCAGCCTTTCTGAGTGATGTGCAGCGCTGGCACGCCGGTGGTGGCCATGCGGTCGCGACGCACATGGCGCCCCTGAGCATCGAAGTGTTCGGGGATCTGGCGCTGTCGCGCTATGTGCTGCGCGAAGACTTCAATGATGGCAGCGCATTTGTCGGGCGCTTCGTGAGTCTGGCCAAGCGCGAGCATGGCGCTTGGCTGCTGTTTCGCACCAGCTACACAACCCTGTACCAGGGTCCCGCCGCCGATGCGCCGGTGCCCACGCCGGCGCTGCAAGCGACCATTGGAACGGACGCCAGGCGGGCGGAGTAACTCGCTACCCGCCCGACGTCAGCTACGCGGAGAATCAAGCACCTGTCAGGTGCGTCCACGGAAAGGAAGCGGTGGCTCGCCGCCTGCGAGTTCAGGCCTGGACAAGTCCGCCCAGGACTTGCCAGACCTTTCTGCAAGCTGCGTACGCCCTGCGGACAAAGCGCTTAGCCCGGCTCGGATGCCTCTGAAGCCACCGTGTTCAACAAGGTGCGCAGATAGACGATGTCGACGGGTGCAAAGCGCGGCGTGCCTTTGGCATCGGGCAGCACGTTGGAAACGATGCCCACCACTTCTCCGGCCGAATTGAGCACCGGCGCGCCCGACAGACCGAACATCTGTTCCAGCGATTGCTCGCCAAGGTCGATCAACAGATTGGATCCCTGCCGCTCGATGAACTTGCCCGCGTACTGATCCTGGGCGCAGCTGGCTTCGGTGGCGTAGGAACATCCGATCGCGCGCAGCGTGTCACCGGCCTTGGGCTCGGCAGCCGCCAGATGCAGGGCCTTGAACGGGCCGGGATTCTTGAGCTCGAACAGCAGAGTGTCGAGCTTGAGCACATCAGGCGTGACGGCTTCGGCGGGATCGCCATTGAGCAGCGGCCCGAATGCAAGGGTCTCGCGGCTACGCGGATCGCGCAGATTCCAATGGCCAAGTTCGCCGGCCACATCGGTCGTCGCTGGCGGCCCGCCGTTGCGCATCAGCAGCACATGCTTTGCGGTGACACCGAAGTAGCGGCCCTCGTGCTCAATCACGAAGCCGCTACCGAGAAAGGGCTGTTCGCTCGCCGAGGCGAACTGGACATCATTGACGCCCGAAATCAATTCGGACTTTGCCGGCGCGGCGTGGGCCATCCAGGGGCCGATCGCAAGCAACACGGCCGTCAGCAGGCGTGTGGTTTTCATGGTGGTGGTTTCCTGTGTCTTAGCCTGCATTTCTCACACCTGCGCGGGCGAATGCCCTGATATCTTGATGGGCGCGGGATTCCAGATCTGGACGCAGTCAGGGCGCTTACATCAGCATTCGCCCGCTTTGCGGCCCTCGCTGGTTCTTTGCGCCCATCGCAGCGTTGCTCCTCCTCGCAATGGAACCACCATTCCTCGTCGTCGCGCCTTGCGATGGGCGCAAAGCCCTGCGCGATCTTCCGCAACAGGCGTGAGAAATGCGGGCTAGAAGCACTGCCGCGCGAGTCGCGACAGGCGAAGATCAGAGTCCGGTCGTCGGGTGGAGTTCCAATTCGGGCGACCCAACTGATGGCAGGGGCGCCAGGAACTGCGTTCGAGTGCGAATCGGCGATCCCAGCGGGGCTGGGGCTCCGGGAAGCCAGAGCGCTGATGGGCACATCCCGCCCGCGCAGCTGCGCGGGCGGGTTCCTTCCGGCGTCGCCCCTTGGCGACGCCCTATCGGGCTGCTGACGGCAGCAGACCCTTCATGACGCTGTCGAAGCCGCCGACCACGGTCAGCTGACCAACCTTGTCGGTGATCTTCTCCAGCGCTTCCAGCTCCTTCAGACGCATCAACAGCGGGCTTTCCTCCAGGATCTTCGCCGTGTTGAGCAGGCTGCGCGTGGCCGCCGTTTCCTCACGACGCTTGACCAGATTGGCCTGCGCCTGCTTTTCCGCCTCGACCACCTGGTTGAGGATGGCCTTCATCTCACCCGGCAGGATCAGATCCTTGACCCCCACGCTGACCAGGCTGACGCCGACATCGGCGAGCTTGGCCCGGGCGTATTCCGAGACGCCGCTGTCGACGCTGCCCTTGTCGGCCAGCAATGCATCCAGCGGACGGGTACCGATCACCTGACGCAAGCCGAACTGCAGCTCGCGATAGGCATAGGCCCGCACATCGGCCACCTTGCTGCGCGCCAGCACCGGATCGCTGACGCGGTACACAGCCACCAGGTTCACCCGCAGGCTGACCTTGTCGCGGGTCAGGATCTCCTGACCGGCCACGTCCAGCTCGGCCAGTCGGGTATCGACCAGTTCCGCGCGCAGATTGCGGCCGTAACGCCAGTAGCCGTAGACACCGGCCGTCAACGGCGCCTGCATCACGCCGTCGATAGTCACCAGTCCGACGCTGTCCGGCGCCACTTCAACCACGACTGCGGCCGCCTGGACTTCCTTGACCAGTTCAGCGCTGCCCGGCGCCCGCAATTGCAGCAACAGCTGGGCGTCGATGGCCGCGGTCGCTGCCAGGTCGACCCGCACGACGTCGACAGCTTCGGCGGCACGCCAGTAGAACTGCCGCGTACCCGGCGCCAGCACCCGCATCAACTTGCCGCGCTGGTAGACCAGACCCAGCTCGCGCTTGCCCAGATCGACTTCCATGACCTCGGCTTCGATGGCGGCACGGTGCGTGCGGATCAGGCTGTCGATGCCGTTGATGGCCACTTCAGCCCGATCGAGATTGTCCAGACGCAGCTCACGACGGGCCGGCGCGCCGAAGCGCCAGTAGCGGCCCGGGCCGAGCACGCCCTGGAATCGTCCATCGAGCATCTCGATGGCGCGCTGGTTGTCGGCAATGACATATCGCTTGATCCACATCACACACACTCCTTGGCAGCGTCCTGCTGCCTTGCCACTCGCGCACCACGCGCGAATCCTTGTCGTCAATTGCGATTCCACATACGCACCGGCGTACGAGGCTCCGGTAGTGCCGAGCTTGCTCGGCAGGGTTTGCGGCTCTGCATCCAGGCAAAGCCCACAAGCCCGGCCAGAGCAGCGGAGCGAGCTCCGCTCTACCAAAGCCCGAAATAGGACCGTTGACTCCACGCAGGGCCGACGGGTGGTCGGTGGTGCGCATGCGAGACGGGCGGCAAGCACCGGATTCGGGGGCGCGAGAGGGCTCGCGGGAGAGAATCCGATCATCGACGCCCGCTCGTCATGCGCCCGGTGCCGGCCACTCAGGCCAGCCCTGCGCTGCGCTTTCAGCTTCGTCCCCCACCGCCCTGTCCGGCACGGCAGATCGCTACGCTTGGGCGCTGGAGCCCGCGGTTGCACCGTCTCGCGACGGCGCGGCTGCCGAGATTGCCCCCTCGGCGGGGTCCTGCAACGAGCCTGTTCAAGGCATACGGCGGGAGTCGAACCCGCGACCCGATCATTAACAGTGATCTGCTCTACCTGACTGAGCTACGTGTGGGCTTTTCAACCCGGCAGGGCCGTGACGGAATCGAACCGTCGCCTGTGTTTCCACCGCTCGACCTCCGAGCTGACGGCCAGGACCTCCACTCGCCGACGCTGCTGCGGTACCTGGACAGGTCAGCGACCGCCAGACCAGGCGGGCGCCGTTTCCGGCCAACCCGCTATCGCTGCAGCACACGTCCGTGCTGGTGGATCTATGGGTTTATCGAGATTCTCAATAAACCGATTATTCCGGGCGTGATAATCCCTTCCCGCGCCCGGGCCTTTATTGCTGAGCGACGATAATCGCCCGATTATTGGAGCCACCCGAACCTGGCCATCCTGGCGTCATTGCCACCCTGCACTTGATCCAGGGCAAGCAATCCGGAAGCGCGCTCCAGATTCGTGGAGTGCGTCGCCGCGCGAAGTGCGTCCAGACAAGTCTGGACCCACAACAGCGAAGGCCTTCTGCCGCGCAAACCCCAAATGCAAGAAGCCCCCGGTGGTGACCACCGAGGGCTTCAGGCTTGAAGCGACTCGGAGGCTGCCAGCGCAGCCCCCGAACTATCGAGGGCTAGCGCGCCAAATGCGAATTCAGTGGTGCACGCGGCGCCAGATCCGCACCAATGCGGCTTCCGGCAAAACCGTGGCGGGTTGAATGCAACATCGATAGATCCTTCTGCGTGAGGGTTATGGTCGGACCACTGGGCCGATGCCTGCGCATTATCGCGACGAAAAACAGAATGTCAAGCACCCGATTAATACCGCTGGTCGGTATTAATCGGTAGGGAGCAGCTCGGGAGGCTTCGCCAGGCTTTCGACGATATGCAAGCGCTAGCGCCGCGCTGCGGTGCCGCTTTGCGCTGAGCGGAGATCAAATGCGGCCGCGCAGGCGCGCATCCCTCCTCATCGCCGCGTCGTACCTGCCGGGGTTCATGGCCCGTGGGCAGTTTCAGGCCGAAACAGGTGGCTCTCCATGAACCCATATCGTAAGTCGTTGATTTGCTGTTGTAGGTCACGTTGCTCGCGTAGCGAGCTACGTGACGCAACTCGATGTCACGTAGTCCGCTGACGCGGACAACATGACCTACGACACCGGGATCATGGCCCGTGGGCAGTGTCGGGCCGATACAGGTGGCTAGCAATGACGCCAGATCGGAACCAGCGCGCTGCCCTTTTGCGCCAGCACCGACAACCGACAACCGACAACCGACAACCGACTACCAGCAACCCGAAACAAGAGCTTCCAGACCAGTCCGGACCCACAAGGGCCCTCGCATCTCCCCGTGCCCCGTGCCCCGTGCCCCGTGCCCCGCAGCCCGGCTTCTCAGCCGTAGTCGAAACTGCGAGCCGCCGGTGCCAGCAAGCGGAAGGCCTTGCCCAGCGGGGCTGCATACTGGCGCCAGCGACCGCTCTCCAACCGATCCGGCAGACCGGCCAGCACCGGCTTGCGCGGGGCCTCCAGTTGCAGCGAGTCCGCGCTCACGCCCAAGACCTGGCCAAGGCGCTCTCGCAGCGCGTTCGGATCGGCGTCGAAGTCTTCACCGCGGATCACCGTGACGGCCAGACCGGCGGAGGAACGCATGCGGTCCAGATGCTGGTACTGCCGCAACAGATAATTGGCCGCCAGTTCCGGCTGCGGAATCGGCCGGGCCGGCGAAGTGCCGAATGCCAGCCAGTGCAGCAGCACATCGCGCGGATCGCGCACGAAGGCCAGCACTCGCGCCTGCGGCAGCGCGCCGGACAGGGCTGCGTACTGCACCCATTCGAGTGAGGGCAGGACATCCAGCACCGGACGCCCTGCAGGCAGCTTGAGCCGATCGAAGGCGCGCCAGTAACGGCGTCGGAACAGCTGCAGGGTGCTCTCGCCCAGACCCTGCTCGATCTGCGAACGCTGATCGGCGGCCAGACCGTCGTGGCGCCCGGCGGCACTCAGGCGGTCGCTGAGCACGGTGATCGCCTTGCCCTGCATCAGCGCCTTGATCAGGGCTTCGGCGCCGCTGCCCGGTATTTGCGGCACGAACACCACCGGGCGCCCCGGCGCCTGGGCCAGGGGCATCGGCAACTCGCGCGGCGGGCCGAGCGGGTCGGCCAGAGCCGGCATGCGCTGGCGCGGCATCTGCGCGTGAACCTGCAGCCAGTGTCGGACGGCCGCGTCGGAATCGCCCTGGCGGTCCGCGGCCATGCCCAGTACGAAGCCGCGCGTGGCCTTGGCAGCGGCGTTGAGATCGCCGATATCGAGGGCGGCGAGTGCCGCGCAGTGCGGGCCAGGCTTGCCGTTCTTGACTTCATAGCCTGCGGCCAGCATCAGCGCCTTGGGCTGCTTCGCATCCAGCGCCAGGGCGCGCTCGGCGGACTTGCGAGCCAGCGTGCTGTCACCGCGAAGTTCGGCGCCAGTGGCCAGCTCGGCGTGGGCATCGGCGTGCTGGGGCTGCGCTGCCACCCAGGCCTGGGCCAGCTCGAAGGCTTCATCAAAGCGATTGCGTTGTGCCAGAAGGCCAAGACGATGGGCCCAGATCGACGGATGGGCCTCGGCGGTGGCATAGGCACCGAGCAGCGAGATGGCGTCGTCGATGCGGCCCGAGCGAGCCCGAGCCTCGGCCGCGGCGTGGATCAATCGGGGCTCGTGCGGTACCCGCACCAGAACCCGGTCGAGCAGTTCGATGAGTTCGGCGTACAGCTGCTTGCCCAGCGACTGATCACACAGTTCGGCCAGCATGGGCAGGTCTTCGGCATCGAACTCGACCAGCTTTCGCGCCAGGGCCATCGCCGCCGGGGCGTCGTTGTCGGCCAGTCGGGCGCGCGCGGCCATGCGCTGGATGCGGCGGTTCTTCGGCTCCAGCGCCAGCGCATTGTCCAGCGCCTGACGGGCAAAGGCGGTGTGACCCTTGGCCAGCAGGATGGTCCCGAGCACCGATTGTGCGCGGGCGTCCTTGGGCAGATCGGCGATGGCCTCCTGTGCCAGCGCCAGAGCCTTGTCGGTATCGCCGCGCACCTGGCAGATCTGGGCCAGGCCGACCTTGGCATGGGCGTCGTCGGGATCGGCTCGCAGAGCGGTCTTGAAGCGCTGTTCGGCCTCGTCGATCTGCCCGGATGCCAGCGCCAGTTCGCCAAGCTGGGCATGACCGCGCGACCAGTTGGGATCGAGCGCGGCGGCGCGCTGCAGGAACTCGGCGGCGCGCAGCGAATCGCCCTGCTGCGCCAGCAACAGGCCGTAGTTGACCATGTAGCTGGGTTCGTCCGGCGCCGCTTCCAGCGCCCGCTTGAAGTGACTGCGGGCGCCGAGCAGGTCGCCCTTGCGCGACAGCACCACACCGTACATGTTGAGCGCTTCGGGATCGTCCGGGTTGTCGTTCAGGCGGTCGCGCAACATGTGGTCGGCCTGCTCGATCTGGCCGTTCTGGATCAACTCGCGAATATCTTGCATGGGTGCCTCTGGCGCTGTCGCCTGGGCGACCGGCGCGTGACTGCGCAAAGGGTTGACCGCTGAGAATAGCAGCGCCTGACACGACCGGTCGCCTTTGCTGGATGGCTCAGGTGCTTTCCGCTACGATTTGCGCCCCTTCGTGCTTGAGTTGCAGTGTCCATGACCGTGCTTGTCACCGGTGCCGCCGGCTTCATTGGCGCCTATGTCGCCAAGGCCTTGTCGGCGCGCGGCGAGCGCGTGCTGGGCCTCGACAGCTTCAACGACTACTACCCGGTGGCGCTGAAGCGCGATCGCGCCCGGGCGCTGGGCGCCGGCAGCAGCTTCGAGATGATCGAGGGTGATGTTGCCGACCAGGGCCTGCTGGAGCGGATCTGGCGCGAGCACGCGCCCACCCGGGTGGTGCATCTGGCGGCGCAAGCCGGCGTGCGTTACTCGATCGAGGCACCGCGACCCTATGTGCACAGCAACCTCGTGGGTTTCCTGGAAATCCTCGAGGCCTGTCGGCAGCATCAGGTGCAGCATCTGGTCTGCGCCAGCACCTCCAGCCTGTATGGCCAGAATCCGGTGCAGCCCTTCCGCGAGGACGCCCGCATCGACCGGCCGCTGTCGCTGTACGCCGCGACCAAGGGCGCCAACGAGCTGATGGCACACAGTTACGCCCATCTGTACCGCATTCCGATCACCGCCCTGCGCTTCTTCACGGTCTACGGGCCCTGGGGCCGGCCGGACATGGCGCCGTTGCTGTTCACCCGGGCGATCCTCGCCGGCAAGCCGATCCAGGTGTTCAACCATGGCCAGATGAAGCGCGACTTCACCCATGTCAACGACATCGTCGCCGGCGTGATCGGCGCCCTGGACGCGCCACCGGCTGCTGTCGATGGCGCCGCGCCCTACCGGGTGTTCAACCTCGGGCGCGGCGAACCGGTGGACTTGATGCGCTTCATCGAGCTGATCGAAGAGGCTGCCGGTCAGCCCGCCGAGCGCCTCTACAAGGACATGCAAAGCGGCGACATGCTCGAGACCTTTGCCGATATCGGCGCTGCCCGGGCAGCCTTCGGCTACCAGCCGCAGACCTCCATCGAAGCCGGCGTGCCGGTGTTGGTCGAGTGGTGTCGCAACTATGCCTGGCCAGAGCCATAGCCCACGTACTGCCGCGGCGCCAGCGCGGCCGGCCGCATCGCCGAAGCCCAGGGCTTCGCCTTGATCCACACCTGCTCCTGATTGCGGACCTTCTTCATGGATTCCACTCTCGATCTCTCGGTTGTCGTTCCAGTGCACAACGAACGCGACAACGTCACGCCGCTGCTGCTGGAAATCGAGGCCGCGCTCGGCCCGCTGGCGCTCGATTGGGAAGCGCTGTTCGTCGACGATCACAGCCGCGATGACACGCTGGCCGTGCTGCGGGCGCTGAAACCCGCGCATTCGCACCTGCGGGTGCTGCATCACCGCAGCCAGAGTGGCCAGAGCAAGGCCGTACGTACCGGGGTCAAGGCGGCGCGGGGTCGCTGGATTGCCACGCTCGATGGCGATGGCCAGAACGACCCGGCCGATATCCCCAGGCTGCTCGCGGCCCGCGATGCCGGCGACGCCAGGGTCAAGCTCTATGCCGGCTGGCGAGTGCAGCGCAAGGACAGCGGCAGCAAGCGCTGGGCGTCGAAATTCGCCAACGCCATCCGCTCGCGCCTGTTGCGGGACGAGACCCCGGACACCGGCTGCGGGCTGAAGCTGTTCGAGCGTGAAGTGTTCCTGGATCTGCCTTATTTCGATCACATGCATCGCTATCTGCCGGCCCTGGTCAAGCGCGCTGGCTGGCAGAGCGTTAGCGTGCCGGTGAACCATCGCGAACGTACCGCCGGCAGATCCAAGTACGGCAATCTGGGCCGGGCCTGGGTGGGACTCAAGGATCTGCGCGGCGTGGCCTGGCTGATCCAGCGCAGCAAGATCACTGCGGTCGACGAGCTGGAGTAGTTCGATGAATGAGGAACTGCTGTGGCTGCAATGGACCGGCTTGCACATGACCTGGTGGAAGCTGATCGGACTGACCGGTGCGGCCATGTTCGGCGGCCGCTGGGTGGTGCAGTTCATCGCTTCCAGGCGCGCCGGCAAGCCGGTGATTCCGCGCGCCTTCTGGTACATGAGCGTGCTCGGCAGCCTGATGGCACTGAGCTATTTCCTGTTCTCGTCGAAACAGGATGCCGTCGGCGTGCTGCAGAACCTGTTTCCCTCCTTCACCGCCGTCTACAGCCTGTACCTGGACATCCGCCACCGCGGCTGGAACCGGGACAAGGCCAGCCACTAGGAGGACCGATCGAGCATGTTGTGCATTGTCTACAAGAGCTCGCGCCGGCCCGACACCTACGTTTACGTAGCCGAGCCGGAAGCGCTGGGCAAACTGCCGGCAGCCTTGAGCCAGGGCCTCGGCGCGCTGGAGGAAGTGCTGCGTTTCGAGCTCAGCCCGGAGCGCAAGCTGGCCCGTGAAGACGCCCGCCTGGTCTGCGCCAACATCGCCAGCATCGGCTTCCACGTGCAGTTTCCGCCGGCCAGCAGCATCCATCCGGTGGACCCGACGGCCTGAGCGCTTGACTGCCAGCTGAAGCGCCTGTGCGACGCCTGTAACGGAAGGGAACTTGGCCCGCCTATGCTCGGTCCATCGCCGTCTCGTCCGGAAGCAACGCGACCGTGCCACTCAGCCACTCGACTCCGCTGCTGATTGTTGCCGGCACTCGACCCGAGGCGTTGAAACTGCTGCCGCTGGCCGAAGCCCTGACCCTGCCCGCGATCTGGTGCTGGACCGGCCAGCAGGGCAACAAGCCCCCGGAGTGCCTGCACTTGCCCTGGCATGAACTGCCGCCACCGGCGCATCCGTTGCGCCGCCGGCAGCTGGAGCAGACCCTGATCGAGCATCTGCTCGCGTGCATGTTGCAGCACCGGCCGCAAGCCGTACTGGTACAGGGCGACACGGTCAGCGCTTACGCCGGAGCGCGGGCGGCACAGCAGCTCGGGCTGCCGCTGATCCACCTGGAAGCCGGCCTGCGCAGCGGCGATCTGCGCTCACCCTTTCCCGAAGAAGCCTATCGCCGGCTGATCTCGCGACTGGCCCGCTGGCACCTGGCGCCCAGTACCCGGGCTGCCGCGCAACTGCGCTGCGAGGGCGTGGCGGGCGCACAGATACACGTCGTCGGCAGCACGGCCGTGGATGGCCTGCGCGTCAGGCCGCTGCCTCCGGCCAGCGACAGCTACCATCTGCTGGTGGACGTGCATCGTCGCGAGAACGCCGGGCGCGCGCTCGATCGACTGGCGCTGGGACTGCGCGCGCTGGCCCGCAGCGGCTGGCGGATTGGCGTCTGCGCGCATCCCAATCGCAGCTGGGAACAGCGCTGGTCGCAGGCGCTCGGGCCCAACCACGGACTCAAGCGCCTGCCGCCGCAGAACCGCGAACAGTGGCTGGCGCTGGCCCAATCGGCCCGCGGTGTGCTCAGTGATTCCGGCGGCGCCGCCGAGGAGCTGCCCTATCTGGGGGTGCCGCTGCTGCTGTATCGACGACGCAGCGAACGCCCCGAATCCCTGGAGTCCGGGCATGCCCGCTGGCTGGATCCGCGGGCAGTCGGTGATCTGGACGGCGTCATCGAGCGCGCACTCGACCAAGGCCGCTGGCCCGCAGCCTGGCCGCTCTCCGTGGACAGTCCCTACGGCGATGGCCGCGCCGGCGCCAGAGCCGCCGCTGCCATCCACGCCTGCTTGGGTCTGCGCCCGAACCGGTCCGTCACCCAGCCACAGCTGCAGAGCGCATGAACTTTCGAACCGCCGTCGACCCCGAACTGCAGATCAAGGCGGCACTGGTGCGCCTGCGTGAGGACCTGACAGGACCCGGCCATGATCTGCACTGGCCGCGCGGCGTGGTCGGCGCCTTCGATCAGCGTCAGCAGGTGCTTTACGGCTATCCCGAAATTGCCGGCTACTGGCTGCGCTGGGCCAGCAACCGCGCCGATGTCGGAGACCGCAGCGGCAACAGCGTGCTGACCTGGCTGATCCGGCAGTACGCGCAGAACCAGGGCTGGCCGACGCGGGTGGCGGCGCACCGCGGCGATGTCAGCGCCGACTATGCCGATGCCAGTTATCTGTTTGACCACGTGATGCTGTGGGATGGCCTCCAGCGCTGGGGACGCGCGCGGCATTCGGCCGATGCCATCGGTCTGGCGCAGCTGGCCTGGGAACGCGCCCAGTCCTTTGTGGTCGATGGCCGAGTACTCGCTGCCAGTGGTGCGCTGGGCCAGCGCTGGTCCAGTCAGGGCGGTCCTTTCCTGCTCAAGGTCTGCGCCCGGGTCCAGAGGGCTGACGGGGTCCTGGCCGATGCCTGTGCGCTTGCCCGGCCGGACTGGATCAGGGCGGCGCTGGAACAGCCGCACCGCGAGGCGCACCCGCAGCTCTACGCCATCGAAGGCCTGCACGAGCTTGGCTTGGTGGTCGAAGCGCAGCAGGCCTTCGGCGAGTTGCTGCGAGCCCACGGCGGCGTCGCCCGCGTGCGCGAACAGATCGGTGGCGGCCCTCGCCGCAGCGATGTGCTGGCGCAGCTGCTGCGGCTGGCCTGCGTGCTGGGTCTGGCAGACAGGGCCGACCCGGAGTGGTCGGCGCTGGCCGGCGAACTCGCCGCGCGTGTGGATGCGCGCGGACGTCTGCCCTTTGCCGAATCCGCCAGCGGCACCCGACCGAGCTGGGCCGCCTTGTTCTGCGAGCAGGCACTGGGCCTGTGGCTGGGCAATGCTGGCGACACGATCCTGCTGGTGTAGTCCGAGTCATGGACCTGATCAGCGCACGCACTGCGCCAATGCCGCGGGTGTTGTGGATCGAACTCAGCTCGCGCTGTCCTTTCGATTGCATCTTCTGCACCCGCGCCAGCTTGCGCGGCGCCGGAGAGCTGCTGGATCTTGCGCTGTACCGGCGCCTGATCGGTGAGCTGGAGCGGCCGCAGATCATCCGCCTCAACTATGCCGGCGAGTCCGGTCATTATCCGCAGCTGGCTGAAGCCGTGGCCCTGGCCGCGGCCACCGGCGCCGACGTGGAACTGGTGAGCGCGCTGGCCTCACTCAAGCCGGGGCGTCTGCAGGCGGCACTGGACGCCGGCCTGACCCGCCTGACCGTTTCGCTGCACACACTGGACGCCGGCGAATTCGATGCCATCTACCGCTTCAGCAGCCTCGCAGCCATGCATCAGCGTTTGCAGCAGGTGCTGGACTGGCGCCGCAACAGCGATCGGCGCTTCCTGCTGGATCTGGCCTTCGTGGCGATGCAGCGCAATCTGGCGCAGCTGCCCGCCATCGCCGCCTTTGCCGCCGAACACGGGATCGAAGTGCTGGCGGTGCACCCGCTGATCGGTCGTGATCCGCTGCCACTGGGCACCGCCGCCGAACACACGGCCAGCGGCACGCTGCACCAGGAATTCCGGACCCGGCTGGAAGATGCTGTGGCCGAGGTCCGCCAGCGCTGGCCGCAGGTGGCGATTCAGCTGTCATCTCACGAGCTGAGCGCCCACACCAGATTGAGCGCCCACCCCCAGGCCTGGCCTTGGCCAATGCCCGACGGTGCCGTGATCAGCACTTGCGACCAGAGCCCTTTCGACAGCGTGCACGTGCTCGCCGATGGCCGCGTGATCGCCTGCGAGGTCACCGAGAAAGTGGCGCTGGGCGATCTGCGCCAGCAGAGCCTGCGCGAGATCTGGAACGGCCCGGCCTATCGCGCTTTTCGCGAGCGCCATCGCTCGGGCGCCGAGTCGGCCTGTCGAAGCTGCGTCTACAAGCGCGTGCACCAGCCGCAGCCCGCGAGCGTCCGCATCGAAGGCCGGCAGGCACCGGCCGAGCAACTGCTGAGCGGCTGGCACGGCGACGATGGCAGTGGCGTGCGCTGGAGCAGCGCCGAGGCCACGCTGTGGTTGCCGCGCGTGGCCAGACATCGACGGCTGCACCTGCATGGCATGGTCGCCCCGACAGCAACACCAGCACCCTTCAGCGTGCATCTGGACGGGCTGTTGGTCCACCAGCAGACCGAAGCCGGTCCATTGCAGCTGCGACTGCCGCTGCCGCCATCGACCCAGGCACAGCGTGTGCTGCAACTGCGGCGCGAGGGCGCCAGCAGTCCGCATGCGCTGGGCACCGGCGCCGATCTGCGCGAACTCGGCTTTGCCCTGATCCTGGCCGAGACCCGCTGATGGCCGACGGCAGTCGCCGACTCCTCCCTGACCCAGCCAGCGGCGCGGGCGCGGCCAGCGAGCCCATCGAGGTTCTGATCCCCGAGCGCGGGCGTCCCGATCTGCTCGGGGCCACGTTGTCGGCGCTGGCGCTGGCCTGTGCCGGACTGGAGGTGCCCTGCCAGATCCGGGTGCTGGTGAACGGTGCCGCCGCATCGGACTACCGCGCGCTGCGCAGCGCGCACGCTGGCGTGGAATGGCGCTTCGTGCAACGGCCGCTGGGCTTTCATGGCGCCGTGGCAGCACTGCTCGATCGGGCACAGGCGCCGTGGGTGTACCTGCTGAACAGCGATATGCGCCTGCAGCCCGATGCGCTGCGAGTGCTGCTGCCATGGCGCGCAGCGGATGTCTTCGCGATCGCCAGTCAGATTGAATTTGCCGATCGCAACCGCCGTCGCGAAGAGACCGGCTACACCGTGCCAGTGCTCGGTCCCGACGCTCATCTTGAACTGCATGATCTGCTGCCACCCGATGCATGCGTACGTGGCCATCTCTACGGCGGCGGCGGTGCCACACTGTTCCAGACCGCCGCCTTGCGCCGCTACCTGCCGCTGAGCGGGCCCTACGCGCCGTTCTACTTCGAGGATGCCGACTGGGCCATGCAGGCCTGGGCCGAGGGTCTGTGCTCTCTGCACTGCCCGGCGTCGCGGGCGATCCATGAGCACCGCGGGACCATCGGACGCTTTGTGTCGGCCCGGCAGATCGAGCACGTCGTGCAGCGCAATCTGGCGCATTTCCGCTGGCGCTACGGCGATCTGTTCCAGGCACCGCGCTGGCATGGCGGCAGGATCGACCGCCTGCAAGCCTGGCTGCGCGGCCTGCGGCGCAGTCATCGGCAGGCTCGTCAGCGGCTGCTGGACAGTCCCGTCGCCGCCTGTCTGCAGCAACTGCATCTGCAGCGCTATCCGCACGCGCAGCGCTGGCGACCGGGCAAGCCCAGGGTGCTGCTGGTCAGTCCCTTCACGCTCTTGCCGCCGGCACATGGCGGGGCCCGTCGGGTGATCGAACTGGCCCGCGCCAGCGCCGACGAGATCGACTGGATCCTGCTGCATGACGAAGCCGGTGAGCAGGCGCTGCCGGCGACGGCCGACGACGGCATCTTCCGCCAGATTCACCCGGTCGGCGGGCGCCCGGATTCCGGCCCGGACTTCGAAGCACGCTGGTCTGCCCATGCCCATCCGCGCCTGCGCGCCGAACTGGCACGATTGATCGCGGCGCACCGCCCGGATGCCATCTGCTTCGAACACCTGGAATGCCTGGGACTGATCGAGCAGCTGGACGCGCGGGTTCCGCTGTTGTGGACACTGCATGATGCCGGCCGCGAGCTTCCCGAAACCGCTGGCGAACGGGTGCGCGCGGCCCTGCGGCGGGTGCAGGCCCTGCTGCTGACCACGCCCCAGGATCTGGGCCATTGGCCCCATGACTACCAGCAGCTGATCGAGAATGGCGTTCGTCTGCCCGCACAGCAGCCGCTGCCCTCGCCCGATCGCGGCCCGCTACTGCTGCTGGCGCCGCTGCGCTACGGCCCCAATCTGCAGGGTTTGCAGTGCTTTCTGGAGCAGGCCTGGCCGAGCCTGTCGGCACGCTATCCCTGGTTGCGGCTGCGGATCCTGGGCGGCGTCGATGGCGCCAGGCTTTGGGGCGCGCGGCCGCTGCCGGCATCGGTGGACCTGATTGAAGGCGCCGTCGACCCCGCCCCGCACTACGAGGACTGCCTGCTGGCGCTGAACCCGCAGGGCGCCATCGAGGGCTCGGCCATCAAGATTGCCGAAGCGCTGGCCCATGGCCGGGTGATGGTCAGCACCATGAGCGGCGCCCGCGGCTATGAATCCCTGTGCAGTGCCGGGCTGCTGCGGGTGCCCGACTGCGCCGCGATGGTCTCGGCCATCGTTGCACAGATCGATGCGCCCGAGCGCCGCCGGCGGGCCGAGGCCCAAGCCACGGCAGATATTGCCCCCTGGTCCTGGGCGCCGCGGGCCGAGCGACTGCGGCAGGTGATCGAGCAGTGCATCGTCCGGGGCCGCAGGTGAGCTACGACCGGATCGCGCCGATCTACGATGCCGACATGGGTGCCAGCATGGCGCTGCCCGATGTCGGCTACTACCTCGAACAGGCACGCCTGGCCGCCGGGCCGGTGCTGGAGCTGGGCTGCGGCAGCGGTCGCGTGCTTCAGGCCCTGCTGGCCGAAGGCCTGCTGGCCGTGGGCGTCGACCGCTCGCTGCCGATGCTGCGTCAGGCCAGGCTGCGCTGCGGCAGCGAGGCCAGTCTGCTGCAAATGGACATGCGCCAGCTGGCCCTGCGCGGTCGTTTCGCGCTGGCGCTGCTGCCCTATTCGCTGGTGACCTATCTGCTCGACGAGGCCGATTGGCAGGCATTGGCCCAGGGCCTGTCCCAGACCTTGCAGGAGCGGGCGCGGATCATCATCGATGCCTTCATCCCCAGACCGCAGCTCGCCGACGGACGCTGGATGCGGGACTACGCCCGCCGCCACCAGGGGCGCTGGCTGGTCCGCCACAAGCGCATCCAGCAGCTCGGCGACGGCAGCCACCGGATCGAACGTCGCTACCGTCTGTGGGGAGCCTTCGGCGGCCGCACGCTGTGCACTCGCGAACAGATCCGCGCCTACGCCCCGGACCAATTGCGCGCGCTGTGCGAGCACCATCTGGGCCGTGTCACGCGTGTCGACTGGGACTATGGCGAGGCAGCATCGGCGGAGCAGGCGAGTTTCTGCACGCTGACGGTGCAGCGGTAGCGGGGCACGGGGCACGGGGCACGGGGCACGGGAAAGGTTACGGGCTTCTGGCTGTTGTAGGTCCAGATTTGTCTGGACGCTTCTCCAGCAACAACCGAAGAGCGTCCAGACAAGTCTGGACCCACAAGAGCGGGCGTCCAAGCGACCTCGGACTTGATCCGGGAGAAGCCGTACAGACGCACGATTGCCAATTCCTGGATTGCTTCGTCACTCCGTTCCTCGCAAAGACGCCGGCTTTTCCCCTGCCCCCTGCCCCCTGCCCCGTGCCCCTTGCCCCGTGCCCCTTGCCCCTTGCCCCGTGCCCCCTTGCCCCGTGCCCCGTCCCCACCGGCTATGCTGCGCGGCCACCTGCCAAGCAAGCCCACCCGATGAGCCCCGAGCAACGCGCTGACAATCTGCGTGGCATCGTCATGATGGTGATCGCCGTCGGCAGCTTCGCGCTGATGGATGCCTCCCTCAAGGAGCTGACCCCGCATTACCCGCCCTTGCAGGTCGCTGCGCTGCGTGCCTATGCCTCGCTGCCGGTGGTGCTGCTGTGGGCCGGGGTGCTGGGCATGCGTGCGCGGCTGTTCCAGGTGCGCTGGTCCCTGCACTTGCTGCGTGGCGTCATCGGCATCCTGATGATGGCCAGCTTTGCCTTTGCCCTGCGCACGCTGCCGCTGTCGGAGGCCTACGCGATCTTCTTCTTTGCGCCGCTGCTGATCACGGCGCTGGCGGCACCGCTGCTGGGCGAGCGCGTGGGCGCGAATCGCTGGTGGGCCATCGCCATCGGCATGCTCGGTGTACTCGTGGTCTTGCGTCCCAAGGGTGAGCAGATGCTCTCCATCGGCGGCCTGGCGGTATTGGTCGCCACGGTCTGCTATGCCATCAGCGCCATCACGTCGCGGGTCTTGGGGCGCACCGACACCTCGGTGTCGATGGTGTTCTGGCTGATGTTGTTCATGGCTGCCGGCGGCACCGCGCTGACCGGGTCCGACTGGATACCGGTGCAAGCCGCCCATGGCTGGATCCTGCTGGCGATTGCCGTGACCGGTTCCGTCGGTCAGTTCACCCTGACCGAAGCCTTCAAGCGTGGCCAGGCCTCGTTGATCGCGCCCTTCGAATACACCGCGCTGGCCTGGGGGCTGGGTCTGGACTGGCTGATCTGGAAGACGCTGCCGCAGCCCATCGTGCTGCTCGGCGCGGCCATCGTCGTTGCCAGCGGTTTGTTCCTGCTGTGGAGCGAGCGTCGTATCGATCGCCGGCAGGCCGATTCCACGCCTGCTTCGTAGGAGCGACCTCGCGTCGCGACCACCGTGCCGGCGAAAGCCGGGAATGGCGGCGGGTTGGTGCCGAGAGCAGGACGCGAAGGACGCAAGGGCGCTCCTGCCCGGACATCGATTGCTGCGGTAGCGATCCGGTGCCGCTACCGCAGGCTTCGCGTCAGCGCAGGCACGGCTGGACGCTGGCCTATCCCGCATTTCTCACACCTGCGCGGGCAGATGCTCGGATTCCTTTGTGGCGTGCGGTCAACCGATGTCTGGCGGCAATCGCAAGGTGTACGCCTGCATCTGCCCGCTTTGCGGACCTCGCTGGTTCTTTGCGACTATCGCGGCGTTGCTCCTCCTCGCCATGGAATCACCATTCCTCGTCGTCGCGCCTTGCGCTAGTCGCAAAGCCCTGCGCGATCTTCCGCAACAGGTGTGAGAAATGCGGGCTAGCTCGATCGGCAAGCGCCTGTGCTGGTCTTTTCGCGAACCCCGTCTTCGTACAACACGTTGAGGGTGGAACCGTCCTTTTCGATGTTCTGGATCTTGGCGGCGTACCACTCTGAACCGCCGGACCAGCGGCACTCGACCTTGCTGCCGGCACGCCAGTCGTACTTGCGCACCAGCTTGCGCGGCAGTGTGTCGCGCGTGCCATCGTCGAAGACGATGGTGATCTTGTCGCCGGCGCGCTTCTCGACCACGCCGGGGAACCAGTATGGGCCGCCTTTCCACTTGCCCAGCACCCAATCTCCAGGCGCCTGCGCGTACGCGGCGTGCGGGGCAAGCAGGCAAAATGACATCAGGAGCAAGAACATTCTCATGGCAGACGCGTCTCTCTGAGCAAGGATTGGCGATCGACTGGCGCCGCAGCTCCCGATCCGGCGCACTGCAGCCATCGGGCTCCGGAAACCCGGTCACCCGCTTTGCGGTTGCCGGTTGCATTCCCCTGAGAAGACCAACCGACGATCCGAGTATGTTCCGGTGCAAGCCCGAAGTGAAAGTGCAGAATTGTCCCCATCCGCGGCGCGCCATGCGCGGCAGGCCGACTTCCGAGCACTGGCTTTACCGCCGGCGCAGTACACTTGAGCCATGACTGCCGCACTCTCTCCCTGGCGCCTGTGCGTTGCCCCCATGATGGAATGGACCGACCGCCACTGCCGCTATTTCCACCGGCTGCTGGCGCCGGATGCGCGGCTGTATACGGAGATGGTGGTGGCGCAGGCGGCCATCCATGGCGATCGCTCCAGACTGTTGGGTTTCGATGCCAGCGAGCATCCGCTGGCCTTGCAGTTGGGTGGATCGGATCCGGCGCTGCTGGCGCAGGCGGCGCGGATCGGCGTCGAGTTCGGCTATGACGAGATCAACCTCAATTGCGGCTGTCCGTCGGATCGGGTGCAATCGGGCCGCTTCGGCGCTTGTCTGATGCTGGAACCGGCACTGGTCGCAGAAGGCGTGGCGGCGATGCGTGCGGTGGTGCCGAGCCATGTTCCGGTGACCGTCAAATGTCGGTTGGGCGTGGATGAACACGACGATGAAGCCTTCTTCCGGCGCTTCATCGACACCGTGGCCGCGGCCGGCTGCACGGTGTTCATCGTGCACGCGCGCAAGGCCTGGTTGAACGGCCTGTCGCCCCGGGAGAACCGCGAGATACCGCCGCTGGACTACGACCGGGTGCGGCGGCTGAAGGCCGATCGACCGGAGCTGACGGTGGTACTGAACGGGGGGCTGCGCGAGTCCGCGGACATCGAAGGCGCTCTGCTGAGTCTGGATGGAGTGATGATCGGCCGCGCGGCCTATCACGAACCCTATCTGCTCAGCGGATGGCAGCAGGCGCTGTTTGCCCGGCCGAACTCGGCGCCATCGCGAGCGCAGATTCTGGATCGCATGCGACCCTACATCGCGGCACATCTGGCCGCTGGCGGCGAGGTACGGCATATCGCGCGCCACTTGCTCGGCTTGTATCAGGGCGCACCTGGTGCGCGCGCCTACCGGCGTACCTTGTCCGAGGCCCGTCCTGGCACTGGCATCGACGTGCTCGATCAGGCAATGGCCTGTGTCGAACGGCAAGCGGCCTGAGCCCGGCGCCATGGACGCTGCCGAACCGGACCAGAGCTCGCTGTGCGCTTTTCTGCGCCAGGCCTGCACTCGCGAGCTGCAACAAGCTCTGGACCTGCTCTCTGATCCCGGCCGCGACCGCGACGAGGCCGTGCACGAGGCTCGCAAGTGTGTACGCCGTGTCCGCGCCTGGTTGCGCCTGGGCGATCCCTGGCGCAGGCGCACGCTGGCCGAGATCGATGCCCGTTTGCGCGCGCTGCGACGGACACTGGGTCCGCTACGCGATGGGGCCTCGCGCATCGAGGCACTGGACCGTCTGCGCAAGAGCCGCGGTATTGGCAGCATGCGCAGCGCCCTGACCCAGGCGCGCTCGCGGCTGACCGAAGCGCTGGAACGGCGCTGGATGCGGAGGTCGCCGCAGGGTGCTGCCTGGCAGCGCATGCTGCAAGGGCTGCGCGAGCTGCGCGATGACTGTGCGCGCTGGCCACTGGACGGCCTCAGCGAGGCCGAAGTCCGCCGCGCCCTGAAGCGCGCCTTCCGCCGCGCCTGCCGCGGTCGACGTGAAAACGCAGGACGCCATGCCGCCGCATCGCGTCACCACTGGCGCGGCAGGGTTCGGATCCTGCTGTTGCAGTGCCAGCTGCTGGACCAGCGCCAGCTGGCGCCCCCAAGCCTTGCGCTCAAGCGCCTGGCCCAGAGTCTGGGCGACGAAAACGATCTGGCGCTGGTGTCCAGGGTGCTGGGGCAACTGGGATTGCGCGACCGCACCCGGCTGGCCTTGCGTGCCCATGTGCAGGCACGACGGCGCGCCCTGGCCAAGCGCAACGATGCCCGCGCCGCGAAGCTGCTGCGACCCGGTCTGGCGCGACGATTGCGGGCAGCGGACTGACCCGTCCGGGACTGCGTCCAGGCTGGCCGCAACTGCGTCAACCCGGCTTGACATCGAGCGGGCTAAACTATGGTCATCGCTTCTGGATCTTGACTGCCCATGACCTTGTCCATCGCCACTCGACAGCGCATCGAAGACCTGCTCGGCCAGCACCGTGTGGTGCTGTTCATGAAAGGCAACCGCCAATCGCCACGCTGCGGTTTTTCGGCCACGGCGGTCGGCATCCTCGATACGCTGCTCGAGGACTACGTTAGCGTTGATGTGCTGGCCGACGACGAGATCCGCCAGGGCATCAAGGATTACGGCAACTGGCCAACCATTCCCCAGCTGTATGTTGATCGTGAGCTGATCGGCGGATCCGACATCATCGGCGGCATGTACAACTCGGGTGAACTGCACGAGCTGCTGGGCCAACCCAAGCCCGACCGCTCAGCCCCGCAGATCCAGATCAGTGCGGCCGCCGCCGAGGCCATTCGCAACGGCATGGCCGAAGATCCGGGCAGCTCGCTGCATTTGCAGATTGATGGCCGCTGGCAGGCGTCATTCATGCTGAAGCCGGCGCAGGGGCACGAGATTCGCGCCGAATCGGGCGGCATCGAAGTGCTGATGGATCTGGCCACCGCGCAGAAGGCCAAGGGCATGAGGGTGGATTGGGTGGACGACGTTCGCGGCAGCGGGCTTACGATCAGCCTGCCGCAGGCGCCCGCAGGCGTGCGCCCGCTGAGCGTCGAAGATCTGTCGGCCCGGATTCAGCAAGGCACGATCACGGTGCTGGATGTCCGACCGGAACGTGACCGACAGCTGGCGCCGTTTCCCGCGGCGCGAGTGCTCGACGCCGCCGCCGTCGCCGAGATCGGTGCGCTGGCCAAGGACACGCCACTCGCCTTTCTGTGCCATCACGGTGTCTCTTCGCGGCAAGCGGCCGAGCATTTTCGTGGCCTCGGCTTCACCCAGGTCTACAACGTCGAAGGTGGTATCGATGCCTGGTCGCAGCGCGTCGACGCCTCGGTACCGCGTTATTGACCCCTGTTGTCCTAATTTGACAAGCAGAAATCTTGCATTGACTGGCAACTCGGTGCACCCTTCAATGCGAAGTCACGCGAACTAGCGAAGCCAAGTCATCGAAAGAACGGGAGGTTCCGCGATGCGAGCAAGGTTGGTGGGAGTCATCGTCACGCTGGCAAGCCTGGCGTCATGCGGTGGCGGCAACGATCCCATGGCAAATCTTTGCGCCAAGGAAGCTCAGGAGCGCATGTCCAGCCAGATCTTTCGACTGGACGAGGCCAAGCTGGCGGCGAGCAAGTCCGAGGGCTCGGGGGGCAACTTCGAGTACAAGGGCGAAGTCATTCTCAAGCCGGGGACCAGCGGCGAGGAAATGCAGACCTTTGACTGTACGGTCGCGCCCGCCGTGGGCGACGTGCCGGCGCGCGTCATCCAGTTCCGATTCAATTATCAGGGTTCCAGTTCGGTCAACGGCTAAGCCCGAACGATGGCCTGACAACCGCTTGCGCTGCGCTGAGCCAAATCGGCGGGAACGACGCTGACCCACGAGAGCAGCGTCGGCGGGATGACTACTCGTCAAATCGCAAGTGCTTCACGCTCTTGCCATCCCGGCGTATCAGCTTCAGCGCCTCGATGCCGATCTCGATGTGGGTATTGACGAAGTTGGCCGTGATCTTCCGATCCGAGGCCTCGGTCTTCACACCCTCGGGCACCATTGGCTGATCGCTCACCAGCAGGAGAGCGCCGGTGGGTATGCCATTGGCAAAACCTGCAGCGAAGATGGTGGCGGTTTCCATGTCGATGGCCATGCAGCGGGTCTTGCGCAGATATTCCTTGAACTCGCCGTCGTGCTCCCACACGCGTCGGTTGGTGGTGTAGACGGTACCGGTCCAGTAGTCGTGATTGAGGTCGCGGATCATGGTCGAGACCGCGCGCTGGAGGCGGAAAGCCGGCAAGGCCGGCACTTCCGGCAACAGATAGTCGTTGGAGGTGCCCTCACCGCGAATAGCCGCGATCGGCAGAATCAGATCCCCCAATTGATTCTTCTTCTTGAGTCCACCGCACTTGCCCAGAAACAGCACGGCTCGTGGCTTGGCGGCGCTCAACAGATCCATCATCGTGGCGGCGTTGGCACTGCCCATGCCGAAATTGATCATGGTGATGCCGTCTACACTGGCATTGGGCATGGCCCGATCCCGCCCGCGGACCTCGACGCCACCGGCCTGGGCGAAGACTTCGACGTAGTGCTGAAAGTTGGTCAGCAGAACGTGGTCGCCGATATCGGCAACCTCCGTTCCGGTGTAGCGGGGCAACCAGTTGTTGACGATTTCAGCCTTGCTGCGCATGCGCATCACCAATCCAATCCGGGTAACCGCCTATTCTGCGCCCAAAGCCGGTGCTGATCACCCCCGAAGATGCAATCGTGCGATCAGGGCTGCTGCAGAACGGCGGCTGTGGTCCCGGTCTCAGCACGCACCACTTCAATACGCCGTGCCTGCATTTCGATGTCGGCGAGGCGGATGTAGTCGTCACTGATCGAACCCTCGACACGCACCTTCAAACCGCGGTACATGCGTGCTCGCTGAGCGTTGGTGCCGTAGACCAGAATTCGGTCGCCATCCACATCCAGCCAGAAGGTTCGCGACGATTCGAGGCCGCTGACCGTGCCTTGCAACGTGATCTGCGACCCCGGCGCATAGTCCGCAGCGCTGGCGGACGCGGCACTCAGCGCAACAGCAGCGATAAAGACGATACGTGGCAACATGACCCTGCTCCTGATGTGATGGACAACTCGTTTCGTACCTGTTGAAACGCAGACTGCCCAAGCCAAAGGCCGCGCGGTGCGATGCAATCGACGAAAATTGCCCCGATTTCGGGTGAGACATTCAGAAACTGAGAACGGGTTGGCGCTTTGCCACAGCACAAGACAGCGGTGTAAGAGGCCTTTGCAGTGCCGAGCTTGCTCGAGCTTGCTCGGCAGGATGTGCGCCTTGTCGGCGCGGCGGGAAAAACCAAAGCCCAAGCCGAACAGAGGCAGCGGAGCAAGCGCCGCGCTACGGTGTCGGACGCCGGCGCTTTCGGTTCCAGCAGCTCAGATACAACTCTGCGGTAGCCAGATCCTGCATCGGGTAGTCGAGCAGCTCCGGCGTGTACTCGATCAGGTCCTCGGTGCGGATGGCCACGCGCCAGGGCTCGAACTCGAGCGCCCGCAGCTCACGTTCGAAACCCGCCACGGTGATCGGATTGAGCTCGGTGAACCATTGCCAGTACTCGGCATTGCTGGCCACGTGTCCAGCCCGATCCATGCGCCGCGGCGGCGTGTTGAGGATGAATTCACGCAGCTCCTCGCGGGGCTTCTTCAGGTGGAAGAAGGGCTCGTCGGAGAATTCACCCAGATGACTGCCCGGATTCGAATAGAACAGTCCGGGATGGATGAACATCAGACCATCGGGGCGCAGCACGCGCTTGATCTCGCGCAGCGCCTGCAGGTATCCCCCGGCGATGTGCTCCACCGAGCCCCAGCTGATGACCACATCGAAACTGTCGTCTTCAAAGGGCAGATGATTGGCGTCGGCATTGAAGAACTCGAGCCCCTCGGGCCAGGGTTCCATCGGAATGTGTTCGGCCGCGGCAATCTCGGCCAGGCGCTCGTAGCCGCCGAAGGGGTCAATCCCCACCAGTCGTTCGGGCTGATAGCGCAGGTAGATACCCAGATCGGTGATGCCATCACCACAGCCGACGTCGAGTATGCGTCCACGCAGCAGTTCGGAATCCTTGAGCAGATAGCTGCCGGCGGTGGGCGCTGCGTGATCGAAATGGCGGAAGAACCAGTCGCTGTGGCCACGCCGCCACGACAGTGTCGACGGGTCGGGATCGCCATCCAGGGTGTAGCGGCCGTGGTCCAGACCGGCACCCCTGGCAGCGTTGGCGAAGGTGCGCGCGTAGGAATTCGAGCGTCGCGCCTGTGGGCCATCTCGAAACAACACGGTCGCCAGCAGGCGTCCGCTGGTCAGTGGCAGGCTGCCTTCGGGTGCGGTCAGGCGCCAGCGGTATTCGCCTCGCGGCAGCCAGTTGGCGCCGGCTCCATCCTGGTGTGCAGCCCGGAACCAGACCCGTTGACCCTCGCCATCGTAGATCTCCAGTGCCAGATCCAGCTCGAACAGGATGCGCGCGTCGACCCGGCAGCGAACTTCGATGACCAGCGGCTGCCCGGCCTCGGGCGACTCGGGGGCCAGCGTCAAACTCGTGATTTCGATCGGATTCATTCGTGGATGCTCGCACAGAGTCGGACTTCGACGCGCTGGGGTGCTCAGGGTTCCCGGTGTTGCGGCGTCGGATCCGCCCGCTTCGCGGTGTCTTTGGCCCGGAGCAGTGACTGGGCCAGTCGAAGAAATTCCTGCTCGGGGGCGTTGCGACTGATGGTTCCCAACCGGGGTGCGGCCAGACGTTGTGCGATGGCATCGACACTGGCCTCTTGCTGCTCCATGCCGGTGTCGAGCGCATTGGCGACCCAGCCGGTCAGGCTCAAGCCAGCCGCCACGACGGCCTGGGCGCTGAGCAGTGCGTGATTGATGCAGCCCAGCCTCAGGCCCACGACCAGCAAGACCGGCAGATCCAGCGCCCGGACCAGATCAGACAACATCCACCGCGAGGACAGCGGCACCGCAAAACCACCCACGCCCTCGACCAGCACATCCTGGTGCGCGCGCACGGCGGCAAAGAAGCTCTGGCAGATGGGCTCCAGCTCGATCTCGACGCCCGCCAGCTCGGCGGCGCGATGCGGCGCGATCGGCTGATCGAAGCCGTAGACGTTGATCTGGGAAGCGCTGAGCGCCCCATCGGCTGCCGCCCTCAAGGCCTCGATATCCTCATTGCGACGCCCGGCGGGACCCTGATCGAAGCCGCTGGCCACGGGCTTGAGGGCCACGGCATCGCGGCCCAGCATACGCAGGGCACGGACCAGGCCAGCGCTGATGAAGGTCTTGCCGATACCGGTATCGGTGCCCACCACGAACAGATTCATGCTGGGAAGCTCAGTGGTGGGGTGGCGTGCGCGCTGGTGGGGTGCAGGGACAGGCACATGAGGGAGGAATAGGGTCAGTCTCGACGGCTGGCGGATGTCGGCGAGCATAGCCGAGGCGCTATCGTCCGCAGATTGCCGCACGCCGGAGTCGAAGATGCGCCTGGAAACCATTGCCGTGCATGCGGCAGCAGAAGTCGATCGGGAAACCGGCGCGGTGGCGCCGCCGATCCATCTGTCCACCACTTTCGAACATCCGGCCGATGCCGGAGAGACCAGCGGCTTTCTCTACAGCCGCTATGCCAATCCCACCCAGGATCGGCTGGAAACCGCGCTGGCGGCGCTGGATGGCGGCGCCTGCGCGCTGGCCTTTGCCTCGGGCATGGCCGCCGTAGCGGCGCTGCTGCAGAATCTGGCGCCGGGCAGCCATGTGCTGATGGCTGACGACACCTATTTCGCGGTGCGCAAGCTGGCCCAGACCTGGTTTGCGCGCTGGAATCTGGAACTGACCCTGGTCGACATGAGCGATGCCGATCAGGTCCGCAGATCGCTGCGTCCCAATACCCGTTGTCTGTGGGCGGAAACACCCTCCAACCCGCTGCTGAAGCTGAGCTCGGTGGCCGCACTGGCCGATATCGCCCGCGCCGCCGGTGCCGTGCTGGTGGTCGATGCCACCTTTGCCACGCCACTGTTGTTGCAGCCGCTGGCGCTGGGCGCCAATGTGGTCATGCACTCGACCACCAAGTATCTGGCCGGCCATAGTGATGTCGGCGGTGGCGCCCTGATCTTTGCCAACGATGATGAACTGGCAAGCGCCGTGCGCGAATCGCGCAAATTGCTCGGCGCCGTGGCCAACCCCTTCGCCAGCTGGCTGGTGCTGCGCGGCCTGCGCACACTGGCGCCGCGGCTGGACTGGCATCAGCGCAATGCCAAGGCGGTCGCCCAGTTCCTGCAGGGTCACGCAGGGGTCGGCGCGGTGCACTACCCCGGCCTCGACAGCCATCCGCAACGGGCGACCGTGCTGGCGGAGATGCGCGGCCCGGGTGGCATGCTCAGTTTCGAGGTGGCCGGCACGCGCGCTCGGGCGATCGAGGTCGCCAGTCGCTTGCGGCTGTTCATCAACGCCACCAGCCTGGGCGGCTACGAGAGCCTGGTGGAACATCGGCAATCCGTCGAGGGTCCGACCAGCCCGACGCCGGAGACGCTGCTGCGGCTGTCGGTCGGCCTGGAGCACGCCGAGGATCTGATCGCCGATCTGGACCAGGCGCTGGCCTGGGGCGCGGCGTAGTCGGTAACAGGCGCCGAAAAACAGGCTGTGGGAGTGGCTTCAGCCGCGATCTCCACCCCCTAGATCCGACGCACCACCGATCGCGGGCAGAGCCCGCTCCCACAGGGTCGGGGCGACGACCGGGACTCGCCGAGCGTTGAGGCCAGAAGCAGGACGCAGGGGACGCAAAGGAAAAGCAGAAAGAACGCGGAGAAAGGCAAAGGCGATGATGGATACGCCTTTCTCTGCGTTCTCCGCGAATCTCTGCGTTCTCTGCGTTGAAGATCCTGTTTGCGCGGTCCTGAAGGCTGGCTTGTGACGGTCGCGCCGCGGCGCCGCTTCCGCTACTCCGGCGCCTGCCGCTCGACGCCGGCGGCGGCCAGTTCGTCCAGGTAGCGTTGCCAGTAATCGCCCTGATGGCTGCCGAGCTCGTGCAGCAAGGTCCAGGAGTAGATGCCGGTGTTGTGGCCATCGTCGAATTCCAGCACCACGGCGTAGTGGCCCACCGGATGAATGGCCTTGATGTTGACCCGCTCCTTGCCCACCTGCAGTACCCGCTGCCCGGGCCCATGGCCCTGGACTTCGGCCGAGGGGCTGTAGACGCGCAGCAGCTCGCAGGGCAATCGGAACACCTCGCCGCTGTCAAAGCTGATCTCCAGCACGCGTGAGGTCTGGTGCAGGCGGATATCGGTCGGTGTGGGCATGGCAGCGTCGTGGCGGGTCCGGGGCGTCAGTATGCCGGCAGCGCCGCGCTTGATGCTGGCCTTCGCCGCAGGGCTCCGCTAACTTGTCGGGCCCGCCCAGCAGCCTCCCGCCCCCGTGTTCCTGCGCCGCCGTGTCCCCCAGGAAGCCGAATTCAAGCGTCTGATCGAGCGCTGGAGCGGCTTTGTGCGCAAGACCCTGGTGAGTCTGGATCATCGTCGCAATGAAGCCGACCTCGAGGAAATCGAGCAGGAAATCCGGCTGCGGCTGTGGCAGACGCTGAGTCGTGAGAGGAATTGGGACAAGCCCGCGTCTTTTATTCGCAGTGTGGTGTTGAGCGTCGCGATCGACGCGGCCCGTCGTCGGCAGGTCAGAGGCGGCAGTGCCGAACACGTGGGACTGGAGCATGTAGAGCCCTGGTCCACCGGAGAGTCGATCGATGCCAGCGGGGCACTTGAGGATCGCACGCAGTTGCTGGCGGTGCTTGAGGAGCTGCAGCAGGTCGATGCTGAACGTGCCGAGGCATTGGGACTTCATCTGCAGGGTTTCACGACCGCAGAGATCGGCTCGCTGATGGGCTGGACTGAAGCCAAGGCACGCAACATCGTGTATCGCAGCCTGGAAGCACTCCGCGCCCAGGCCAGGGACCAAGAGGTGAAGGACCGTGACCCAGACTTTCGAGCGACAGACCCGGACCCTGACTGAGCTGGCCGCAGGTCGATTGGACGTGGATGCCCGTCGCGATCTGGCACGCCGCGCACTGCGTGATCCGCAACTGGCCGCCGAGCTGAAGCTGGCGCTGCGCCTGGCCGATGGCAGCGCCGAAGTGGCGCGGGACTGGGTCAGCGCAGCCACGCCGGCAAGCGCGCCCGCCCACCAGTGGTGGCGACCCCTGGCGGGTGCCGCGGCCAGCCTGGCTATCGTGGCCGCCGTTTTCGGCGTGCACCGGACCACCGAAATCCGGAACTCAACCGACGTCGTCGCCGTGCAGGCGCCCAAGGCGCTGCCGGACAGGATCGGTGCGGCCGGCTCCTTCGAAACCACCGAACTGTTTGGCGGCAGCTTCGAAAGGGATTGACCCACCATATCGACACCGGGCTCTCGATGGCTGCCTCACTGCGCCCGATGGCAGCGATCGAGGGCTCGGTGGTGCCGCGGGACGCAACCACCGCGATGCCATCGCCTGAATCCTGAGAGCGTTGCGAGCCACCTGTTTCGGCCCGAAACTGCCCACGGGCCATGAACCACAAACCCGCCCGTAGGAGCGACCTCGCGTCGCGACCGGCAAGCTGCACCTTCGAAGCAGCGGTCGCGCCGCAAGGGCGCTCCTACAGGCGGAGGAAGAAATCAACGACTTGCGATATGGGTTCATGGAGAGCGTAGCGAAGCAATCCAAGGGCGTGCGGCGCCACCCTGGATTGCTTCGTCGCTGCGCTCCTCGCAATGACGCATCAACAACTTACGATATGGGTTCATGGAGAGAACGCACTCGCCGAGTTCCCACGCCGCGAAGATCTTGATGGAGCTCGCCTTTGGATACGTAGTGGCCCAGGTGAATGGCGTGCCGTCACGTAGACCCTTCGGGTCAACGTGACCTACGTCCTTTGCCGCGCTCGCGGCCTCCTGCCCTCGCGCCTCCTGCCCTCCTGCCCTCAGCCTGCCGGCAACAGCAGCGCCATTCCCGCAAACACCAGCAACATCGCCAGATGGCCGGGCCACAGATGGCCGAGGTACTCGCGCCCGGCACGGCGCGCCAGGAACATCTTGGTTGCCATATTGCTGGCGAAGCCCAGCACCAGCGCCCAACGCGCGGTGCCAACACCAATCTGATCGGTGGCCACCAACTGCCCCATCGATAGCGTCACGGCATGCACATCGGCCAGACCGGCGCTGGCGGCTGCCAGCCAGATGGCCTGCGGTCCCAGCCAGGCCTTGAGTACGGCAGACGCCAGCAGCACCGTCGCCAGCAGCCCGGCAAAGATCAGGGCATCGACCGGATTGAACGGACGGCCACTGGTTTCGCTGGGATCGGAAGTGCTGGTGCGTGCTCGCCGCGCCAGCAGCACGGTCGCCACCAGTGCAGTCACCGTGCCGGCGAGCAGCATCGGCCAGACCGCTCGCAGCAGGGTGAGAGAGGCGCTGACCAGCAGAATCGCCATCAGCACCGTGGTCGCCACACTGCTGGCCATGCCCGCGGCGGCCGCGGCGACGGCGCGGGTGGGATCCGATTGCGCGCGCTGGCCCATGGCCGCGATGGTGGCCGAACTGGACACGAATCCGCCGACGAAGCCAGCCACCGGCAGTCCGATACGCGGCCCGAACACCCGCAAGGCGACATGGCCGGCAGCGCCGATGGCCATGATCAAGACCACGATGGCCCAGAGCTTGCGCACTTCGAGCACGCCCCAGGGATCAATCGCCGTCGTCGGCAGCAGCGGCAGCACGATCAGCGCCGAGGCCAGCAGCAGCAGGCCGTCATGGATCTCCTGAGGGGTCAGCAGGGTCTGCGCAAAGCGATGCAGCTTGCTCTTGCCGGCGAGCAGGATGGCCACCAGCACGCCCAGAGCCGCAGCCAGTCCGGCCTCGGTCTGCGCCAGCACGCCCAGCAGATAGGTCAGCAGCAGCGCAATTTCAGTGGTGAGGCCAGGGTCATCCCGATTCGAGCGCAGGAAGGCAATCAGCGCCGCGGCTGAGACAAAAAGACCGGCCAGCACCATGGCTGGCGTGCCGAGATGACTGGCCAGAGAGCCCATCAGGGCGACCAGCGTGAAGCTGCGCATTCCGGCAGCGGCCCGCCCCGGCCCGCTACCTTTGTTGCGCTCGCGCTCGATACCGATCAGCAGGCCCAGCCCGAGGGCAACGGTCAGGCCAAGCAGCACATCGGCGTCAGGCATGTCGTTCATGGCGGGGTTCCGGCATTCCCAGCAAACATATCGTGAATGACTGAATTGAGGGCACGAGGGCGAGAGGGCATGAGGGCACGCAAGATCAAGAGCTAGCGGTGAGCTTGCCTTTGCGTGCCCTCGCGCCCTCGTGCCCTCGCGCCCTCCAGAAGCGCTTGATGCGCAAAACAGGCGCAACGCCAGCAGCTCCCTTCAACCCGAAAATTGGCGCCTGCAAAGGCCCCGGCACGCAGCTATGGTATGACAGCTGGGCAGCCAAGGGCGCGGACACGATGAGGATTCTGGTTCTCGGAGCACTGGGATTCATTGGTCGCCATGTCGTGTCGGCGCTACAGGCGCATGGGCATGAGGTCGTGGCGGTAGTTCGCCCTGGCCGAGCTGCTGAGATGGCGCCGGGCATGACCTGTATTGAAGCCGATCTGAGGCAGGACAACGACCCGGCGCTGTGGTTGCCGCGCCTCGCCGGGATCGACGCGGTCGTCAACGCCGCCGGAATCCTCAAGGCCAGCGACGCCGACTTCGATCGGATTCACTGCCAGACGCCGCTGGCCGTGGCCCGGGCGGCGGCCGAGCTGGGATTGCGACACTTCCTGCAGATCTCGGCGCTCGGCGACCCCAGGGATGCCGAGTTTGTCGCCAGCAAGCATCGCGCCGATCAGGCCCTGCTGGATTGCGGCTTGCCGGTGACGGTGCTGCGGCCCTCGCTGGTCTACGCCTTCAGCGGCAGCTATGGCGGCTCCTCGCTGTTGCGGGCGCTGGCGGCAGCACCGGGCATCGTGCCCTTGCCCGGGCGCGGGCTACAGCCGATTCAACCCCTGCATGTACGCGATCTGGCCGAGATCGTGGTCGCCGCGGTCAGCGCAGAAGTCGGCGACCAGAGCGTTCAGATCTGGCCCGCGGTCGGCCCCGAGATCATGACCCTGGGCGACTTCCTGCGCGCCATGCGGCAATGGTTGCGCCTGCCGAAGGCCTGGATGCTGCCGCTGCCCATGGCTCTGCTGCGCCTGGCCGGCGCGCTCGGCGACCGCATCGGTGACGGGCCGCTGGGCTCGGCCATGGTGCGCATGCTGGCCCGCGGCAACAGCACCAGCATCGCCGATGCCGAGGCGCTCGGCGCCCGCTTCGGTCACGCGCCACAGCGCTTCGCCGTCTGGGCGGCGCGCCAGCCTGCCGAAGTGCAGGACCGCTGGCAGGCGCGGCTGTATCCGCTGGCACCGGTGCTGCGCTGGAGCCTTGGCCTGATGTGTCTGCTGTCGGCGATGGCCGGATTCGCCACTCCGCCGGCCCAGATCAGCGTGCTGGCAGCGCCCTTGCATTGGCCCGAGTGGCTGGGCTGGTTGGGCGGCTACGGGGGCAGTCTGCTCGATGCCGTGCTCGGCGCCTTGCTGATTGGCAACTGGCATGCGCGCGCTGCCGGTCGGGCTTTGCTGCTGCTGGTGCTCGGCTACACCGTGGTGCTGGGCTGGATGCTGCCCGGCCTTTGGCTGGATCCTTGGGGCGCGCTGGCGAAGAACCTGGTCGTGATCCCCGCGACCATGGTCTGGCTGGTGCTGGCCGACCGCCGATGAGCACCTATCTGCTGTTGAAATGGCTACACATCCTGTCGTCCACGATTCTCTTCGGCACGGGACTGGGCATCGCCTTCTTCCAGTGGATGACCTGGCGCAGCGGCGATCTCGGCGCTATCGCCCGGGTCACCCGACTGACGGTGCTGGCCGATTTCGTGTTCACGACGCCGGCGGTGATTGCGCAACTGTTGACCGGTGTCGCACTGCTGCATCTGCTGTCGCTGCCCTGGTCCACGCCCTGGGTCGCCGCGGCGCTGGTGCTCTACGCACTCACCGGGGCCTGCTGGATACCGGTGGTGTTCATCCAGATTCGGTTGGCCCGGCTGGCCGCGACAGCACAGGCCCGGCAGCAGGCACTGCCGCCCGAATTCGCACGCCAGATGTGGATCTGGTTCATTCTGGGCTGGCCGGCCTTTCTGTCGGTCATCGGCATTTTCTGGTTGATGGTGCGTAAGCCAGTCTGACTCCAGGCAACACGGTCCTACTGCCGTCTGATTTCGCCGCAGCCCGGGTCCGCTATGCTTCGCGACCGGTTTGCAGACTCAGAGTGCACACATCATGCGTATTCCTGGCTGGGGCTTTGTCGCCCTCTTGCTTTGTATCTCCAGCGTCCATGCCGAGGAGCAGGCGCCGACTGCCGATCCGAAAGCAGCCGCTGCAACACCGTCCTGGGCCCCCGGTCCGATCCTGGAAGAAAGCACCGAACCGCCGCCGGGGCGCGTGGCTTCGCGCGATGTCGGCGTTGCCCTGACCCTGCCTGAATCCTGGCGCGGCGAGGACGTCAGCTGGCGGGCACTCGATCCGGAAGAGGCCCGGGCGCTGAGCGAGCTGGCACAAGCGGCGCTGGTGGTCGAGTTCAAGGACAAGCGAGGCGCCGCGCAGCCGCTGGTGACCATTTACCGGGTGAAGCTGACGCCGTGGCGCGAGGCCGCTGCCAAGGGCGCTGCGGGCCCCGGTCGATTGACCCTGACCTCGCCGGAGACCGGTTATGTCGTGGTGCGCTCGGATCAGAGCAAGGCCCGCGGTCGTTTTGGCGAACTGCGGGCTGATCTGGAAGACGCGGTGGGCACGCTGGCGCTGTATGACGCCCATCGTGAAACACGCCATCTGATCCCGCGGGTGCAATCGGATTTCGCCGGCACGCTGGAGGATGGCTCGCAGGTGTCGATCAAGCTCAACCCCAATGGCCAGATGACCCTGACCTTCGGCAAGCAGCCGCGTACGCTTGAAGGGTTGTGGTTCCAGCGTGGGGTGCAGGTGGTGGCGCGCCTGACCATTCCGAAGGTGCAGACCAGCCCGCGATTCGAGGCCGAACCCGAGTTGCTGTTCCACTATGACGGCAAGGGACTGATTGCCATCAAATGGGATCAGAAAGTGCTCGGCCCGCTGGGCGTGCGCCTGGAGCAGACGCCTTGAGTCTGGGCGAGAGCCAGCGCCGTCAGTTCTGGCTGCTGCTGGCTTTCGCCGTGCTGTTGCTGGCCTCGGGGATCGGCTTGCGCGATCCCTGGCCGGCCGATGAGCCGCGCTTTGCGCTGGTGGCCAAGCAGATGGTCGACAGCGGTGAGTGGCTGTTTCCGCATCGCGGCAACGAGCTGTATTCGGACAAGCCGCCGATGTTCATGTGGATGCAGGCCAGCGCCCATGCGCTGACCGGCTCCTGGCGCATCGCCTTTCTGCTGCCGTCCTTGCTGGCCGGGCTGCTCACGCTGGGGCTGGTCTACGATCTGTCGCGGCGCCTGCACGGTCGGCGGGTGGCGCTGGTCGCCGCACTGGGATTGCTGTTCACGCTGCAATTCACCTTCCAGGTGCGCGCAGCGCAGATCGATGCCACGCTGCTCGGCATCATGACCCTGGCCTGTTACGGCCTGCTGCGCCATCTGCTGCTGGGGCCGAACTGGCGCTGGCTGTGGATCGGCTGCTTTGCCGCCGGCATCGGCACCATTACCAAGGGCGTGGCCTTTCTGGCGCTGCTGCTGATACCCCTGGCGCTGGCCGGGCGGCGGCTGGGCTGGCAGGGCTTGCCGCCGCGACGGGCAATGTCGCCCGGGAAGATCGCGCTCGCCGTTCTGGCCTTCGTGCTGGCGGTGTCGCTGTGGCTGGTGCCGATGCTGTGGACGGTCTGGCGACTGGACGATCCGGCCTACACCGACTACGCCCGCGACATCCTGCTGGGGCAGACGGCCTCGCGCTATCTCACCCCCACCCATCATCTGCACCCGCCCTGGTACTACCTGCAGATGATCGCCAGTATGTGGCTGCCGATCTCCTTCGCCCTGATCTGGGCCATCCCGCACTGGTGGCGGGGCTGGCGCCGCGGCTGGCGACCGGCACGGGTGTGGCTGCCGCTGAGCTTCGCCGTACTGATCGTGTTCTTCTTTTCGCTGTCAGGCGGCAAGCGCGACGTTTACATCATGCCGGCACTGCCGATGCTGGTGTTGGCGCTGGCGCCGCTGTTACCCGGCATCCTGCGCAAACCCGCTGCCCAGCGCCTGCTGTTCGCGATGGCCGCCCTGTTGGCCGTGGGGCTGACGGTCGGATCGCTCTATGCCATCTACGGCGAGCCGGCCTTCGCCGAGCGGCTGCGCAGCCTGCGCGGACTCGACCCCTGGCCGATCACCCTGACCATGGGCCTGTGCGCACTGGCCTGCCTGATCGCGTTCAGACCGCGGCGCGGCGCCCTCGCGCTGGCGGGTTCGCTGACCGCGATCTGGCTGATCTACAGCTACTGGGCCTATCCGGTGATCAACGATTCACGCTCGGCCCGCGGCGTGATGCAGCAGGCCGGCACGCTGATCGGCCCGGATGCCGAACTCGGCCTGCTCAGCTGGAAAGAACAGAATCTGCTGATGGCTGACCGGCCGGCCACGGTTTTCGGCTTTCTGGCGCCGCGGGCCGAGCAGGAGCTCAAGGCCGTGGCCTGGTTGCGCGAAGCGCCGGAGAACCGCTGGATCATGGCCCAGAAGCTGTCGCTCAAAGCCTGCTTCGAAGTCGACAAGGCCACCGTGGTCGGCGAATCCAATCGCCGCCGCTGGTATCTGGTCAACGCCGACGCTTTGCGCCCTCAATGCGAGCCCCACCCGCCCGAAGCCTGGACCCGGCACAAGGTGGCCTGGCATTGATGGGGCGGGGAAGGGGGAAAAAGGAGAAAGGAAAAAGGTGAGAGCAAGAGCCGGGGCCCGTGATGAACGTCCGGCCAAGCAGGTAGGTTGGGCTAAACGCAGCGTGCCCAACATCAATGCAAACCGTTGGGCACGCTGCGCTTAGCCCAACCTACACCTTGATCACGATTCATGGCCCGGATGACATCGCCAGACCAGTGTCACGTAGACCGCTGCGCGGTCAACGTGACCTACTTTCACGACAAGCTGCCTGCCCCAGACCTCGCCTTCTCGCGCTCTCACCTTTTTCCATTTTCCCTTTCCCTTTTTCCGCCTGACCATGCATCTGGACATCATCGGCCGCGGCCCACCCCTGGTACTGATTCATGGCTGGGCCATGCATGGCGGTGTGTTTGCGCCGCTGCTGGACCGACTCGGGGCCCACTTTGAATGTCATGTCGTCGATCTGCCCGGTCATGGCCTGAGTGAGGAGCGGGACGGATTGGCGCTTGACGCCACGGTGGAGCGCCTGCTGGCGCTGCTGCCGCCTGCGATCTGGCTGGGTTGGTCACTCGGCGGTCTGTTCGCGCTCGAGGCGGCGGCGCGCGCTCCCGAGCGCGTGCGCGGTCTGGTGTCGATGGCGGCCTCGCCGCGCTTTGTGGTCGCGGGCGACTGGCCGCATGCCGTCGCGCCCAGCGTATTTGAACAGTTCGCTGCCGATCTGGCGCAGGACTACGGCGCCACCATCGACCGCTTTCTGGCACTGGAAGTCCATGGCGATGCCGGCGCTCGACAGGAAATCCGCTGGTTGCGCCAGCGACTGGCGGAAAGGCCGCCCTGCGATCCGCGCATCCTGGTTGACGGTCTGGCGCTGCTGGCCGACACCGATCATCGCGCCGAATTGCCGCGACTGGCGCTGCCGAGCTTGTGGATCGGGGGCCAGCGCGACCGGCTGGTGCCCTGGCAAGCTCTGCAGCTCGCGGCAGATCAGGCAGCAGATGGGCAGTTCCTGCGCATCGATCGCGCCGGTCACGCACCATTTCTGAGTCATGCCGACGAGGTCGCCGCGGCCCTGGTCCGCTGGGCCGGGCAGATCCCCGGCAGAGCGGTCGATCAGTCCCGTTGAGACGTCGAGGCGCGTACGTACTCAGCAAGAACGGCGCGACGGGTGCACGTCATTCCGGCAAGGAGTATTCGAACTGGTAGTGGTGTTCGCCATCGACGATCTCGAGGGTGAACGTTCCAGCCAATCCCGCCAGTTCGCCGGTGCCCGATCCGGGGACCACGCTGATCGACAGCTGCCGGGCACCCTCGTTCATGAGGCCGCTGTGCTGGAACACGAAACTGCCCTTGCGACCATGCAGACTGCCGCTGACGCGCTCTATCGCCACGTAACCGGCAGAGCCCTTGGTCGGCGTCAGTGCCGTCAGCATCTGACCGACACCGACTGCTTCCAGATCGCCGACAAAAGCCTTGTTCAGCGCCATGCGGCCCAGCGCGACGCCATCGGCGACTTCGGGCTCGCCCTGCGGCGCCATTTCGACGGTGAAGGATCCCTTGGCAACAGCGGTCATGCGCTCGATTTCCTGCGAAAAGGTGGTGGTCGGATGCAAGCTCATGAGACCCAGCGCGATCGCCAGGAAAACCGAAGGTCGAAGCGTCATCGAGGGGGAACCATGCTGCATGGACTGTCATCCTGACCGGATTGCCGGCCGCAGACAAGAGGGCGTGGACCGGGCGGGACCAGCGCTCGGCAGTCGCCAGGGGCGACGCATCACGCCAGCCTTTCGAGCCCGCCTGAGCGTTGCGTGGATCGGGATTGAATCAGCTCCGCAAGAACGCTGATGGCGATTTCATGCGGGGTCTGGGCGCCGATCTCCAATCCGACCGGCGCTTTGAGCTGCGCCAGCTGCTGCGCCTGCCTGGGGCTGAGCTGCGCCAGCACAGCGTTGATGCGCTTGCGACTGCCCATCATGCCGAGAAATGCGAAATCGGCACCGGCCAGCTCCCGCAGGGTCGCGACATCGCTGGCGAAATCGCGGTTGAGCAGCACCGCATGGATGGCCCGGCGGGTGTCGATGGCTTCAGCCAGGCCAGCGTACGCCCCCCCGCGCACGGTGGCTCCCGGATACAGGGCCGGATCAGCGTACTCAGGCCGCGGATCGAACAGCCACAACTCGAAGTCGAGGTGTAGTGCCAGTTCATACAGGGCCAGGCCGCAGTGGCCGCCGCCCACGATCAGCAAGCGGGGATCGGACGGAAGGTACCGCGCCCCCCTGGGGTCGCCGATATCGTCGGCAGTCAATGCAACCCCGAAGCCGGCCGTCAAATCGCGGGCGATGGCCGTGGCGCGGGCCAGATCGGCGGCACCCTCCCAGCGCCGCAGCGCGATCTGCATCTGTCCGCCACAAATGCCTGCGGAGTCGACGCCACCGCTGAGGTCAATGGTCAGCAACGAGGATCGCTCGGCAGCGATCAGCAAGCTGCGCGCCGCCGTCAGCACGCGGGCCTCAGCCAGGCCACCACCGATGCTGAACTCGCTGTCGGCAGTTCCGATCAACATGCGCGCGCCGGCCTTGCGCGGGGTGGCACCGCGGGTGTGCAGCACGCTGGCCAGCACCTGTGGCGCCGAGCACAGACGCTCTGCCAGACGCACGAACAGACGCTCGCTCAAGCCGCTTTCACTCGGGCAATGGCGGCATGGATGGCTTCCGGCGTCGCCGGCGAGTCCAGCGTGACCGCGCCACCGCGACCGAAGGCCGCGACGGCATCACGCAGCGCTTCGCGCACACTCAGTGCCAGCATCAGCGGTGGCTCGCCCACGCCCTTGCTGCCGAAGATCACCTCGGTGCTGGGATCGGTCGGGCGCCGGTACAGGTCCAGGTGCCAATCCAGCGGCACATCCGCCACCGTCGGGATCTTGTAGGTGCTGGGGGCATCGGTCAGCAGACGGCCGCCGGCACTCCAGCACAGCTCCTCGCAGCTGAGCCAGCCTAACCCCTGCACGAATCCGCCCTCGATCTGACCACGATCGATGCCCTCGTTCAGCGTCTCGCCAACGTCATGCAGCAAGTCCACCCGACGCAGCTGGGGCACCCCGGTGTGGCCGCAGATCTCGACCTCGCTGACTGCGGCGCCGTAGGAAAAATAGTAGAAGGGATGCCCCTGCCCGGCCTGCGGATCCCAGTGGATCAGCGGGGTGCGGTAGTAGCCCGTGGCCGACAGGCTGATGCGGGCACTGTAGGCCGCGCGCACCAGTTCCTCGAAGCTGAGCCGCTCGCCCCGGGGGCGGTCATGGACGTAAACCTGATCCTGCTCGAACCGCAGCTCGCCCGGCTCGCACTGCAGCCGGGCCGCGGCCAGTTCGGCCAGCCGCACCTGCACGGTGAGGCAGGCATTGCGCACCGCCTGTCCGTTGAGATCGGAGCCGGAACTGGCGGCGGTGGCCGAGGTGTTCGGCACCTTGTCGGTGCTGGTGGTCATGATCCGGATCCGCCCGGCCGATACCCCGAGGGTGCGCGCGGCGACGGCGAGCATCTTGGTGTGCAGGCCCTGACCCATCTCGGTACCGCCGTGATTGAGCTGGATGCTGCCATCCTGGTAAATCAGCAGCAGTGCCCCGGCCTGGTTGTACTCGGTCTTGTTGAAGGAGATGCCGAACTTGACCGGGGTGATCGCCAGTCCGCGCTTGCGCGTGGGGTGACTGCGGTTGAACTCAGCCACCTCGGCGCGGCGGCGGTCGAAGGCGCTGCTGCGCTTGAGTTCGGCCCACAGCTGCGGCAGATGATTGTCGACCACCGGCTGGCCGTAGTGGGTGGTGTTGCGCTCGGGTGTCGCATCGGGCCGGTAGAAATTGCGCTCACGCACCTGCTCGGGCGGCAGCTGCAGGTGGCGGGCGACGCGATCGAGGATTTCCTCGCCGACCAGCATGCCCTGAGGCCCGCCAAAGCCGCGGAAGGCGGTGTTCGACGGCAGATTCGTCGCCGCGATCCGCCCGATCACCCGCACGTGCGGCAGGTAGTAGGCGTTGTCGACATGGACCATGGCCCGCATCAGCACCGGCGGCGACAGATCGCAGCTCCAGCCGCCATCGGCAACCAGTTCCACCTCCAGCGCCTGCAACAAACCGTTTGCATCAAAACCGACCTCGAAGCGGCCGAGGAAGGGATGGCGCTTGCCGGTCAGCTGCATGTCCAGCATGCGCGGCAGCTGGATCGCCGCCGCCCGCCCGCTGCGCTGCGCCGCCAGCGCCGCGACGGCGGCAAAGGCGTTGGCCTGGGTCTCCTTGCCGCCAAACCCGCCACCCATGCGCAGACAGCGACAGACCACGCGGTTGGACGGCAAGCTGAGCACATGGGCGACGATCGCCTGGGTTTCCGAGGGATGCTGGGTCGAGGACACGATCTGCACCAGCCCATCGCCATCGATGCTGACCCAGCTGGCATGGGTTTCCAGGTAGAAATGATCCTGACCGCCACAGCGCACCTCGCCCCGTAGCCGGTGGGAAGACGCCGCCATCGCGGTATCGACATCGCCGCGGACGATGCGGCTCGGCGGCAGGTGGAAGCGCTGCTCGGCGATGGCCTGATCGATGCTGAGGCAAGCCGGCAATTCGCGGTATTCGACCTTCACCGCTTGCGCCGCGCGCTGGGCGGTGGCTGTGTCGCCGGCTACCACCCAGGCCACCGCCTGGCCGTGGTAGCTGACCCGATCGGCCGGGATCAGCGGCTCATCGTGCTTGATCGGGCCGGTGTCGTTGACACCGGGGATGTCGGCCGCCGTCAGTACGGCGTGCACGCCCGGCACGGCCAGCGCCGCACTGGCGTCGATGCCGAGGATCTCGGCATGCGCAAAGGGTGCCTGCACCGGCCACAAGCGCAGCAGCCCCACCGGCATCGATTGCTCATCGGTATAGACCGCCCGCCCCGTCACATGCCCCACCGCGCTCTCGTGCTTCATGGGTGGGTACTCGGGCGAGTGTGGGGAAAAGACTCGGACGCGAAGGACGCGAAGGAAAAGCAGAAAGAACGCGAAGGGAAATGGACGAGTTGGCTCAAGGTGTTGTTGAGGAACGGTCGCTCAGCTCCGAGCTGGCGGGGTTCAGAGTCGATCAAGACAGCGGCCGGCGCGCCGAAGCCACCTGGTCGTTGATCGGAACAAGAATGTCGACATGCAGTCGTCCGCAGCGCGAAACTCGCATCGCCCCTGACCGATGAATCCTTCGCTCTTCTTCGCGTCCTTTCTGCTTGTCCTTTGCGTCCTTCGCGTCCAAAGCTCTTCCCCCAAGATGCGCCCCAGTTCAGCTTCATCGCACCTGCTCCTCGACGAACTTGGCAAACAGGCTGGCGACCAGAGCGCGGCGGTAGTCGGCGCTGCCGCGGTGGTCGCTGAGTGGGGTGTATTCCTGACGCAGCAACTCGCAGGCAGCAGCGACGGTGTCGGGATCGAGCACCCGGCCGAGCAGGTACTGCTCGACGGCGACGGCGCGGCGCGGGATGGCGGCGACGCCACCGTAGGCCAGCCGGGCGTGCGTGACGCGGCGCTGATCGTCGAGTGCCAGCAGATACACGGCGGCGACGATGCTGATGTCGTCGGTCTGGCGCTTGGCGACCTTGTAGGCGGCCTGGATGGCTGAGCTGCGCGGTACCCGCACGGCCACGATCAGCTCCTCCGGCCTGAGCGCAGTCTTGCGGTAATCGAGGAAATAGCCGTCGATCGGCAGTTCCCGGGCCCCGGCAGCGCTTTGCACCTCGACCACCGCCTCATGCGCCAGCAGCCAGGGCAGCAGATCGCCGATCGGCGAGGCGCTGCCGAGATTGCCGCCCAGCGTCGCCCGGTTCTTGACCTGGCGTGCGGCGAACCAGGGCAGCATCTGGTCCAGCGCCGCGAACACCCCCGCCAGCTCCGTTTCCAGACGCGACAGCGGGACGGCGGCACCGATGCGTACGCTGTGCTCGCTGATCTGCAACTCATGCAGTTCCCGCACCCGATCGACCGCAATCAGGCCCGCCGGCAGCGGCAAGCCCCGACTCAGGGCCACGCCCAGATCCGTGGCCCCGGCGATCCACAGAGCGTCCGGATGCTCGGCCTTCAGCGCCAGCGCCTGCGCCAGCGTGGTCGGCGAATGCCAGCCGCCGGGCGCCGCCGGCTGGTCGCCAGCCTCGGGCCCGCGCTGCAGGCAATCGCTGAAGCGGTCGGGCTCGCGCGTCAGCGCCGCCAGGCTGGCGGCAGCTCGGCGTATGGACTGATAGCCGGTGCAACGGCAGAGATTGCCTTCGATGACGTGATCACTGAATTCGCCGTCGTAATAACCGGCGAACAGGCTCATGACAAAGCCGGGTGTGCAATAACCACATTGCGAACCGGCGCTGTCGACCATGGCCTGCTGCACCGGATGCAGCCGATCGCCATCGGCCAGCGCTTCCACGGTCAGCACTTCGCGTCCGGCCATCAGACCCATCGGCAACAGGCAGGCGTTGACGGCGCGATAACGCCCGCGCCCCTGCTCATCGCGTTCCAGCAAGGCCACGGTGCAGGCACCGCAATCACCGTCGCCGCAGCCTTCCTTGGTACCGGTCAGGCGTTGCTGGCGGCGCAGCCAGCGCAGCAGGGATTCGGCCGGGTCAACCTCGCTGAGATCGATGGCGCGCTGGTTCAGTCTTAGCATCGGAGCAGTCATGAGCCGGACGATCAGCGTCGGCCGCGATGCTGTCAAGCCATCGCCGACAAGCGATTCGATGGCCACGCGCACCCGGATTGCGCTAACTTGACGGGGTCATAGCGATGATCGGGCGAGGGCACGGCATGGCCAGCAAGAAAAGCGTCAGCAAGACCGCTGCAAAGACCCAGTCCAAGCCAGCGCCTGCGCGCGCCAGTCCAGAGGCCGCCGCGCCCGCTGCAGCAGCCAAGCCCGAAATCCGCCGGAGTACACCCATGAATGACAGCGCCAACAACGTCGACCAGATCCGCGACATCCTGTTCGGTGGCCAGATGCGTGATTACGAACGCCGCTTTCTGGACCTGTCGCAGCGCCTGGAGAGCGAGAGCCAGCGCTTGCACAATGATCTGGACAAGCGACTGGCGCAGCTGGAGAAGCGCGTCGATGACCAGTTCGAGAAGCTTGGCAAGTTGCTGCGCCAGGAAGTCAGCGACCGCACCCAGAGCCTGGATGATCTGGAAACGCGCATGCAGCAGGGCCAGCGCACCTTGCGCGGCGAGCTGCAGGGTGGCTTGCAGGCGCTGGAGGCGGATCTGTCGGCCAAGGATGAACGCCAGCGCGAATCGCTGGCAGAACTGCGGCAGTTGCTGGCCACGCGCGTCAGCGAGATCAACGCCGCGCTGTCGCGCTCGGACCAGGAGGTGCGCAAGGACAAGGTCGGCCGCAGCGATCTGGCGGCGCTGCTGACGGAGGTGGCCCTGCGCCTCAACGGCGAGTTCGAACTTCCGACCGCGCGCGGCTGAGGCTGAGCCCTGCCCGGATCCGGCATGAGCGAGCTTGAGCGCCTGCGGACTTTGTTGCTGGCTCCCGAGCAGGGCGAGCTGCAACAACAGCGGGCGGCCATCGAGGCCCTGCAGCAGGCCCAGACCGATCTGCCGGATCGGCTGCCGGAGATGCTCGATCAGGTCGAGAGCGGCGCCCGCCGCGAGTCCCTGCACCGGGTGCTGGCACCGGTGGTGGCAGCCTCGCTGGCCGACGCCGTGCGCCGTGACCGCCGCAGCATCGTCGATGCGCTGTTTCCGATCATTGGCCCGTCCATCCGCAAGGCCATTGCCGAGGCGCTGCGGGCTTTTGCCGCGGATCTGAATCGAGCACTGGACCACAGCCTGACACCACGCGGCCTGCGCTGGCGGCTGGAGTCCTGGCGCACCGGCGTGCCTTTTTCCCAGGTGGTGATGAAGCACACCTTGCGTTATCGCATCGATCATCTGTTCTTGATCGAGCGCGAATCGGGCCTGCTGCTGCACCGCTACACCGCGCCGGAACTGCCCGATCTGGATGCCGACGCCATCGCCGGCATGCTCACCGCCATCGGCGATTTCGTGCGTGACTCGGTGCAGTCCGATCAGGACACGGAGTCCGGGCTGGCCTCGGCGACGATCGGCGAGCACCTGCTGCAGGTCTACGAGGGCCCGCGCGCGGTGCTGGCCTGCTTCATCCAGGGCGTGCCGCCGAGCGAGCTGTCGGCGCATCTGCGCACGGCGCTGGAGGATCTGCATCGGGAACAGGATGCGGCCGGCGAGGCTTTTGACTGGGAACTGGAAGCCTCGCGTGTACTCGGCATCGATGCCATGTCGCAATTGAGCAATGTCGATCCGAAGGTCGTACGGCCACCGCGCTGGCCGATGATCCTGCTGTTGCTGCTCCTGCTCGGACTGCTGGGCGCGCTCGGTTACCAGCGCTGGCAGCGCGCCGAAACCGGCCAGCGCCTGCGCGCGGCGGTGACGGCCATGCCCGGCTGGCAGCTGCTGACCCTGGATCACGATGGCGTCTGGAAGCTCAAGCTGCTGCGCGATCCGGATTCGGAGCCGAGCGCAGCCTTGGCGGACCTGGTTGACCTTCCGAGTGATCAGGTCGAGATCGAGGAACAATCCTTCCTGGCGCTGGACGAGCCGCTGGTGGCCGCCCGCGCGCGGCGCTTGCTGCAGCCGGCGGTCGGCACCGAGCTCAACTTCCGCGAAGGTCGCTTGCAGGTGACAGGCAGCGCCGAGCGCAGCTGGGTGCAGCGACTGCAGCAGTTGGGCCCGTGGTTGCCTGGGGTGATCAGCATCGACGTCTCGGCGCTCACGGTGACGCCCGATGCCGCCGATCTGGCGCGCCTGAGAGCCCTGCAGGCCGACGTCGCCGCACGCCCGATTCCATTTCGGCGCGGACGCAGTCAGCTGGAGCCCCTTGCCTTGCCCGCGGCCCAGGCGCTGGCGACAGTACTGCGGGAAGCACTGGCGCTGGCACGTGACAATGAAATAGGCGCAATAATCCGCTTGCGGGGCTGGAGTGATGACGGCGGCAGTGACAAGCTCAACGCCGATTTGCGTGCAGCCCGCGCACAGGCCTTGCAGGAGGTACTCGTGAGTCAGGGGATACCGCCCGACGTGTTCATCGTTGAAACTGATGACCAGGGTCTGGGCACGCCGGCGGCCACGGCTGAAGTGCAACTGGAGCCGGCCCCATGACTGAAGTCGCCCGCAAGATCTGCATGCTGGGGGATTTCGCGGTCGGCAAGACCAGCCTGGTCGGGCGCTATGTGCGCAGCACCTTCTCCGAGAAGTATCTGACCACCGTCGGCGTCAAGGTCGACAGCAAGCGCGTCGAGATCGAGGGCAGTGGCGCGGTCAAGCTGGTGCTGTGGGATCTGGCCGGAAAGTCCGAGCTCGACAGCCTCAATCGCAGCTACATTCGTGGGGCCCACGGACTGATGCTGGTGGCGGACGGTACCCGCGAGGCCAGTCTGCGTGCTGCACTGTATCTGCTGATGCAATCGCAGAAGCAGCTGCCTGGCGTACCGGTGGTGCTGATGGTCAACAAGCTCGATCTGATCGATCGCTGGGAGGTATCGGCCAGCGACATTTCCCGACTGCAGCAGAGCCTGCCCACCTTCAGGACCAGTGCCCTCGACGGCGAGGGCGTGGAGGCGGCTTTCTCCGAACTCGGTCGACTGCTGCTCGGAGGCGAAGCGTGAAGCGCTACCCACCGAAGGTCGCCGATGCGCTCACCCGCCATCTCATCGACCGGGCGCAGCCGCTGGTGATCAGCATTGATGCCGCAGGTCAGGTTCGTGAGCTGCAGGGCAATGCTGCCCACTACGGTCTGGCCACCGACCAGCTGGCCCCGATACTGGAGCTGGTGTCCAACATGAAGGTCGGAGCCGACGACTCGCAGCCCCTGTTGTGGCCGCTGGTGGCCATCGACAGCGGCCACCATGTGGCGCTGCACTGGATTCCCGACCAGCCCTTCAGCCACGTGGTCATGACCGACTCGGATCTGTGCAATGCCGAGCTCACCGAGCGCCAGCAGCAGGCCAACGAGTCGGCCCTGGCCAGCATCGAGAAATCGCGCACCATCCGCGAGTTGAAATCGGTGCGCAAGCAGCTGGAGTCGCGCGAGCGCTCGCTGTTGGAGACGCAACAGTTCCAGCAACGTCTGATCGACACGCCGGCGCATGATCTGCGCACGCCGCTGACCTCGATCAGCGGCTATGCCGCACTGCTGGAACCGCATCTGAAGAACAACACGCCGCTGCATCGGGCACTGGGAGCCATCCAGCGCAATGCCGTCTATCTCAGGTCCCTGGCCGAGAATCTGCTGGAGCTGGCCCGCCAGGGACACCCGGATGCCCAAGTCGAGCGGCACGCTTTCGCGCTGGAGGATCTGGCGGCGGACATCGAGCTGATCATCCGGCCGATGGCAGATGGCAAGGGTCTGGAGCTGAAGGTCAGTGCCGAGTCGAGCGGCACCCGCATGCCCTTCTTCGATCAGATCAAGCTGCACCAGATCCTGGTCAACCTGCTGTCCAATGCCGTGCGCTACACCCAGGCTGGCGAGGTCCGGGCCGAACTCAGCTGGGATGGCGAAGCGATCGATCTGGTGGTCACCGACACCGGCATCGGCATTGCCCCGGAGTACCAGCAAAGGGTGTTCGAGCCCCTCAACCGTGGCGCCCAGCAAGGCCGTGAGGGCGCGGGTCTCGGTCTGTCGATCGTGCGCCAACTGGTCGAATCGATGGACGGCGAGCTCAAGCTCAGCTCGGCACCCGGCGTCGGCACCCGCGTGCACGTGCACCTGCCAGAGCAGACCCAGGAGCCCACTCCCATCGTGTTGGCGCCCAGCGGCGACGAGCCGGCGCTGAACCTGAGCAACCGCCGGGTGCTGATCGTCGACGACGATCCGGACATCTGCGAATTGCTGCAGTGGTCGCTGCGCGAGCTCGGCTACGCCACGGAAACGCTGCAGGATGCCGACCGCTTGCACGCCCGAACCGCGGCCTTCGATCCGGCACTGATCATCATCGACGTCGATCTGGGCACGCGCTCCGGCTTGCTGCTGACCCAGGAATTGCGCCTCAAGGAATACGAGGGCGCCATCATCGTGTTCTCCGGCGCCAGCGACGCCCGCACCCGCGCTGCCGCCGAGAAGGCTGGTGCCAACGGCTTCCTCGCCAAACCGCTGGACATGCGCCGCTTCCTGCGCTGGATGCAGCAATCACTGGATGCCTTGCCGGTTTGAGCCTGGTTGCTGGTTGCTGGTTGTCGGTGGCTGGTCGGAGCCGAATCACGCGGGGACGCGGAGGACGCGGGGAGAAGCACAAGCCTACCGTGGGAGCGGACTCTGTCCGCGACGGCAGGGCTGGCGAAGCCGGTGTCGGTTGTTGGTGTCGGTGCGGGGAAGCCGGTGTCGGTTGTTGGTGTCGGTGTCGGAAAGAGCGAGTCCGACGCGCGCGATCCGCCGTGGGTCATCTGGCCGCGCAGCGGACTACGTGACGGCAGGCGCCGCCATCGCGGACAGAGTCCGCTCCCACAGAATGCGGAAGCAGCCGCAAGCGCCGGCATTCGTAGGTCCAGACTTGTCTGGACCCACAAAGGCCGAGTCCCGAGTCCCGAGTCCCGAGTCCCGAGTCCCGAGTCCCGAGTCCCGAGTCCCGAGTCCCGAGTCCCGAGTCCCGAGTCCCGAGTCCCGAGTCCCGAGTCCCGAGTCCCGAGTCCCGACAACCGACAACCGACAACCGACAACCAGCAACCAGCAACCAGCAACCAGCCTCAAAGGTTCTGGTAATTCGGCCCGCTGCCGCCCTCGGGCGTGACCCAGTTGATGATCTGGTAGGGATCCTTGATGTCGCAGGTCTTGCAGTGCACGCAGTTGGAGGCGTTGATCTGCAGGCGCTTGCCACCCTCTTCCTCGACCATCTCGTAAACGCCGGCCGGGCAGAATCGGGTGCAGGGATTCTGGTACTCACGGGCGCACTGGTCGATGCAGATCGAGGTGTCGGCCACCTTGAGGTGTACCGGCTGGTCTTCCTCGTGGGCGGTGCTGGCGTAGTAAACGCCCTGCAGTCGATCACGCGGCGGCAGCGTACGCTCGCCCCAGTGGCGGTTGGGGCTCTCGTAGCTGTCGACGCTGCGCAGCTGGGCGTAGTCGGCCTTGTTCTTCAGCGTCCATGGACTGGCGCCGGCCGTGATCGTCTCGAAGCCGGCATTGGCCAGACCCGCCCACAAGCCCTTCTTGAAGCCGGGCTTGATGTTGCGCACCTTGCGCAGCTCATTCATGACCGCCGATCCGCGCAACTTGGCATCCCAGCCCTCGGCGCGCCCGGTTTCGGCATAGTGCTCGGCGGCCAGCATGCCCGAGCGGATGGCCTGGTGCGTGCCCTTGATCTTCGGCACATTGAGCAGGCCGGCGGTGTCACCGATCAGCATGGCACCGGGCATCTCCACCTTGGGCAATGACTGGTAGCCGCCGGTGACGATGGCGCGGGCACCGGCCGACATGATCGAGCCGCCCTCCAGCAGAGGCTTGATGTAGGGATGATTCTTCCACTGCTGGAAGGCCTCGTAGGGCTGGAACAGCGGATCCTTGTAGTCCAGCCCGCAAACCACGCCCAGCGCGATGCGATCCTGATCCATGTGATAGAGGAAGCTGCCGCCGTAGGTGGCGCTGTCCATGGGCCAGCCGATGGTGTGCAGGATCAGACCGGCTTCGGCGGTGCCCGGCTTGACCTGCCACAGCTCCTTGATGCCGATCGAATAGGTTTGCGGATCGCTGTTTGCATCCAGCTCGAAACGCTTGACCAGCTGCTTGGTCAGATGGCCGCGGGCGCCCTCGGCGAGGATGGTGACACCGGCATGGATATCGATACCCTGGGTGTATTCAGCCTTGTGCGACCCATCCTTGGCGACGCCCATGTCGCCGATGCGCACGCCGATGACCTTGCCAGCGTCATCGATCAGACTCTCGGCCGCGGCAAAACCGGGGAAGATTTCCACGCCGAGCGCTTCGGCCTGCGGCGCCATCCAGGCGCACATGGCCGACAGCGAAACGATGAAATTGCCGGCATTGTGCATCTGCGGCGGCGTCGGCATCGACCACGCCCGGGTGCGCGTGAGCATCCGGAATTCGTCGCGCTTGGCCGGCACGCAGATCGGCGGCGGCGCATCGCGCCAGCCGGGCAGCAAATCATCGAGGGGCTGCGGCTCGATCACCGCACCAGACAGGATCTGGGCGCCCACCACCGAAGCCTTCTCGATCACGCAGACCGACAATTCGGCCTTGAGCTGTTTCAGGCGGATGGCGCAGGCCAATCCGGCAGGCCCGGCACCGACGATGACCACGTCGTACTGCATCACATCGCGTTCGCTCATGGCGCTGGGCTCCTTCATTTCAATACGCCCGAGTATAGGCAGCCTGCGCGCTCGCGGCGTGTAACGCCCTGGTCGTCGGCGAAAACCGGGCTTTGGACTTGCCTGGAGCCAAAAAGCAGGACGCGAAGGACGCCAAGGAAAAGCAGAAAGGAAGGGGGCAAGGGGCAGGGGTCCAACCACGACGCATGATCTGACCGTGCCGCGACGTGGGTCCCCTGCCCCCTGCCCCCCGCCCCCTGTTCGATGCCCGAACAAGCGCACCGCCAGGGGCGGCTAGGCTCAACCCCCGGTCTCACGCAGCGCGATGGCCTCGATGCTGGCTGCCGCCAGCTCACGCTTGGCGCTCTCCATGGCGCGGGCGTCGCTGTACGGGCCCACGCGCACGCGATGCCAGGTGCGGTCGTTGATCTTGACTGGCGTCACCTGCGCCTGCACCCCGAGCAGCGCCATGCGCGCTTTCAAGGCTTCGGCATCGCCGGAATTGCTGAAGCTGCCCACCTGCAGGAACATGCGCGCGGCGGGACCGGGAGCCACCGGCTCCGGCGGCTTCTGCGATTGCGCCGTCAGTTCGGCGTCGGGGATGACCACCTCGATCTCGGGCAGCACCGAATAGAAATCGTAACGGGGCTTCTTGGTTTCGGCCTCGCGCGAGCGGCTGTCGCCGGCCGCCAGTTCCACCAGTGGCTTGTCGCCATCGGTCTTGGATTCAGCGGCCGGATTCGGGCGCGGCCCGGCAGCGGGCATGCCATCCCGGAGGATGAAGAACATCGACAGGCCAACACCGAGCGCGAACCCGGTGAGCAGCCATACCCAGAACGGCAGAGGCGCGCTGCCGCCGCCGCGTACTGCTTGTTTGCCCTTGGCCATGATGTTTCCGCGTCCTGTCCTTGATGCACTGCCAGCATAGCGGCGGCCGCCGGCCGGCTTGTGGCTTCTGGCTGACCCGTGATCAGGGCTCCTGCCTTTCCATCCGCTCGGGCGCCGATACGCCCAGCAGTCTAAGGCCGTTGGCCAGCACCTGCTTGACCGCCAGCAGCAGATTCAGTCGGGCATTACGCAGATCATCGTCTTCGACCAGAATCTTGACCTGGGCGCCGTCGTAATAGCCATGCAGCGCGGCAGCCAGTTCACGCAGATAGTTGGCGACCAGATGCGGCGAACGCTGTTCGCCGGCGCGCTCGACCGTCTCCGGATAGCGCAGCATCAGGTTCAGCAGATCCAGCTCGTGTTCGTTGCTGAGCTGCTGGCGGGCGGCATCGCCGGCCGAACGGTTGTGGGTCTGTCGCTGTTCGGCCAGTTTCTGGAACACGCTGGCGATGCGGGCATGGGCGTACTGCACGTAGTACACCGGATTGTCCTTGCTCTGCGATTTGGCGAGTTCCAGATCGAAATCCAGGTGCTGTTCGTGGCTGCGCATCACATAGAAGAAGCGCGCGGCATCGGTGCCGACCTCGGTACGCAGGTCCTTGAGGGTCACGAAGTTGCCTTCGCGCTTGCCCATGGACACTTCCTTGCCGTCCTTGTAGAGCTTCGCAAACTGCACCAGCACGATCTCGACATTGGCCGGATTGAGGCCAAGCCCGCTGGCCGCCGCCTTCAGGCGCGCGATGTAGCCATGATGATCGGCGCCGAGCACGTACACGGCCTTGGTGAAGCCGCGCTCGAACTTGTTCAGCAGATAGGCAATGTCCGAGGCGAAATAGGTGCTCTGGCCATTCTCGCGGATGACCACGCGGTCCTTCTCGTCGCCGAAGGTGGTCGCCCGGAACCACTTGGCACCGTCCTTCTCGTACATGTGGCCCAGACGCGTCAACCGCTCGATGGCGCGGTCGACAGCGCCCGATTCGGCCAGATTGCGCTCGGAAAACCAGTTGTCGTAGCGCACGTTGAAGGCCAGCAGTTCGTCGCGGATGGCGCCCAGCAGGCTGTCCAGCGCCAGCTTGTAGATCAGGTCGAAGTCATCTGCCCCGAGCAGCTCGCGAGCGCGGCCGATGAGTGCATCGACATGCGCTTCCTTGTCGCCGCCCTGGCTTTCGTCGGGCGGCAGATTGGCCGTGACCTCGAAAGGACTGCGGCGGAAGCGATCGCCGTGCGCATGCTTGAGGGTGCGGGCCACATCGACAACGTAATCGCCCTTGTAGCCGTTGTCCGGGAAGCGCACCGGATTGCCGGTGAGATCCAGATAGCGCAGCCAGACGCTGGTGGCGAGGATGTCCATCTGCCGACCGTAGTCATTGACGTAATACTCGCGCTGCACCTTGACGCCGCAGGCTTCGAGGATGTTGGTCAAGCTGGCGCCGAAGGCGGCTCCACGACCGTGGCCGACATGCAGCGGCCCGGTGGGATTGGCACTGACGTACTCGACCGTGAGGTGTTCGTTTTCGTCCGGCTCGTTGCTGCCATAGGCCTCACCCCGTTCCAGCACCCGACGCAGGGTGCCCAGCAGACAACTACGGCTGAGCGTGAAATTGATGAAGCCGGGGCCTGCGATGGCCACCTTTTCCACGTGCCTGGACTCCGGCAGATGATCAACGATGGCCTGCGCCAGATCACGCGGCTTCATGCCCAAGGCCTTGCACAGCACCAGCGCGGCGTTGGTGGCGAAATCGCCATGGTCCTTCTGGCGGGTGCGCTCGATGGCAAACTCGGGGGTCTCAGGCAATTCCACCTGCTGCTTGCGACGGACGTCGAGCAGCGCCTGCATCACGAGTTCCTGCAAATGCTCTTTCACTGGGAGTCACTGGACGGAAAAAGGTGGCAGAGAATAACAGCCTTGCCTGAAGCAGCGCTTCAATGGGGATCCGGGGCACGGGGCACGGGGCACGGGGCACGGGGCACTCGGGACTCGGGACTCGGGACTCGGGACTCGGGACTCGGGACTCGGGACTCGGGACTCGGGACTCGGGACTCGGGACTCGGGACTCGGGACTCGGGCAAAGGCTACGGCCTTGCGGCTTCTGTAGGTCCAGACTTGTCTGGACGCTTCTTCGGCACCTGACCAAGAGCGTCCAGACAAGTCTGGACCCACGAGAGCTTGAGTTATGCCAGCCTTTCCCCGTGCCCCGTGCCCCTCTGCCGTTCCGCGCGCCCATTCCAACCTTGATTTGCATCAAGACAGCCTGAGCAAAGTTGGCGTTTGATAGTCATTCGCATTTACGAACGGCTCGCGAAGGCCTAAGATCAGCGCATGCTCAGGACTATGACCGCCCATGCTGACCACCGCCAGTGAAGCTCTGCCCGATGCCGCCAGCGCCGCCGTGAACTCGCCGCCGATGGAAGTGCCGACGCTGGCGGGGCTGAAACCCGGACAGCGTGCCCGCGTACTGCGCGTGGCCATGCCCAGAGCGGGTCACGGCCACGACCGCAATCTGGTGCTGCGCCTGCTGGAGATCGGCTTTGTCCCGGACGAAAGCGTGCGCGTGGTCGCCACCGGTCCGGGCGGGATGGAGCCGATCGCGGTGCGCGTGGGCGGCACCATGTTTGCCCTGCGTCGCCATGAGGCCGAGCACATCTACGTCACGGCGGTGGAATCGGCGCAATGAGTACGGCGGCAGCGGCCATTGACGGCGAATTTCGCCGTGTCGCGCTGCTGGGCAATCCCAATTGCGGCAAGACTGCCTTGTTCAATCTGTTGACCGGCAGTCGCCAGAAGGTGGCCAACTACGCCGGTGTCACCGTCGAGCGCAAGGAAGGCATTGCCCGCTCGGCCGCCGGCCACGGCTACCGGGTGCTGGATCTTCCGGGCGCCTATTCGCTCAATGCCGACAGCGCCGACGAGGCCGTGACCCGGGACGTCGTGCTCGGTCAGCGCGCCGGTGAAGCCCGTCCCGAAGTGCTGGTGTGCGTGACCGATGCCACCAATCTGCGCCTCAATCTGCGTCTGGTGCTCGAGGTCAGGCGGCTGGGAATTCCGATGGTGCTGGCGCTGAACATGAGCGACCTGGCCGAGCGCCGCGGCATCCGCATCGATACCGACAAGCTCTCGGCCGCGCTTGGCATGCCGGTGGTCAGCACCGTGGGCGTGCACCGCGGCGGCGCCGATGCGCTGCTGGCCGAACTCGATCGCATGGGGCTACCGGCATTGCCACCGGAATCCCAGTCCTGGCAGACGCCAACGCTGGAGGAGATCACAGAGACCCATCGACAGGTGCGGGCCATCCTCGCCGACGCGGTGCAGCTGCCGACCGTGGACACGCGTTGGGACGAGCGCATCGATCGCGTCATCATGCACCCGGTGCTGGGCCTGATGATTCTGGCGGCAGTGCTGTTCCTGATGTTCCAGGCCGTGTTCAGCTGGGCCGCGGCACCGATGGACCTGATCGAGGGCAGCATGGGCTGGCTGGGCGAGACCCTGGGGCGCCATATGTCCGAGGGCCCGCTGCGCAGCCTGCTGGTCGATGGCCTGATCGGCGGTGTGGGCAGCGTGCTGATCTTCCTGCCGCAGATCGTCATCCTGTTTGCCTTCATCCTGGCGCTGGAGGATTCCGGCTACCTGCCGCGCGCGGCCTTTCTGCTGGATCGCTTCATGGGCAAGGTCGGACTGTCCGGACGCTCCTTCATTCCGCTGCTGTCGAGCTTTGCCTGCGCCATTCCGGGAATCATGGCCACACGGGTCATCAGCAATTGGCGCGACCGCCTGAGCACCATCCTGATCGCCCCGCTGATGACCTGTTCGGCGCGTCTGCCGGTGTATGCGCTGCTGATCGGCGCCTTCGTGCCGGAGCGCCAGATCGGCGGCCTCGTCAACCTTCAGGGTCTGGTGCTGTTCGCGCTGTATCTGGCCGGCATCCTGGGTGCGGTGGTCGTGGCCTTTGTGCTCAAGCGCACCGTTGGCCGCGGCATGCACCATCCGCTGATGATGGAATTGCCGACCTGGCGCATCCCCAATCTGCGCAATCTGCTGATCGGTTTGCTTGAACGCGTGCGCATCTTCCTGCGTCGCGTCGGCGGCATCATCCTCGCAATGATGATCGTGATCTGGGCGCTCTCCAGTTTTCCGGCGCCACCGGCCGATTTCACCGGCGCCGCCATCGACTACAGCTACGCCGGACGCCTGGGGCATCTGATCCAGCCGCTGTTTGCGCCGATCGGTTTTGGCTGGGAGATCTGCATTGCGCTGATTCCGGGCATGGCCGCGCGCGAAGTGGCGGTCGGCGCGCTTGGCACGGTGTATTCGTTGCAGGGCGGCGACGAGGAAGTCGCCACCCAGCTCGGCACCCTGATCGGGGCACAGTGGTCACTGGCGACCGCGCTGTCGCTGCTGGCCTGGTACGTGTTTGCACCGCAATGTCTGGCCACGTTGGCAGTGGTCAAGCGCGAAACTCAGAGCTGGCGCTATCCGCTGCTGATGGCGGTGTATCTGTTCGCCATGGCCTATCTGGCCTCGCTGGTGACCTACCAGACTGCCGTGTGGCTGGGACTGGGCTGATGATCGAGCACCTGCTCGTGGGTGTGATCGTCGCCGCTGCCGCCGTGTACAGCGTCTGGCATCTGACGCCGGCCTCTCTGCGCCAGAACGCCGTGGCCGCCCTCGCAAGCCGTTGCCGCCGAGGCAGAATGCAGGCTCTGATCCCGGGCCTGCAGCGCGCCGCCGCCACACCCACCGGCGCCTGCGCCGGCTGCGGCGCCCGCGGGCAGTGCCCGGTGGGACGCAAGCTGGGCAATCCGTAGCCAGGTTTGGCCGCATCGCTGATCACGGACAGCTGCGGTGTATGAGGGCGACGGTGTACGAGGCTCTTGTAGTGCCGAGCTTGCTCGGCAAGGTGTGCGGCTTTCCGCGGCAGGATGAAAAAAGCCCAAGCCCAGCCAGAGCAGCGGAGCAAGCTCCGCTCTACGAAGGCTGCGGTGACCGTGACCTTTGTTGCGAAACCGAAGCGGGCCGCAGCCCGCCTCGACTGAACGACTTCAGGCCGCCAGTTCCAGCGACTGCACCGGGAAATCGATCTCGGTGCCGGCGATGTGGTTGACGTAGTTGGTGTAGATGTTCAGCGCCACATTGGCGATGACTTCCAGCAATTCGCCATCGCTGAAGCCGGCGGCGCGGAAGGCAGCGATGTCGGAGGCGCTGGGATGACCTTGAGTGGCGACGATGCGCTGGGCCAGCGTTACCAGGGCGGCGTCTGCCGGATCTGCCGCCCGACCACGACGGGCATCGGCGATATCGCTGCTCGACAAGCCCAGGCCCTGACCGATGGCCGTGTGGGCCGACAAGCAGTAGCCGCAGCTGTTCGACTGGGCCACGGCGATGGCGATGGCTTCGCGGCGTCTGCCTGAGAGCTTGCCGCCAGCCAGGGCGCCGGAGAATTGCAGATAACCACCGAGGGCGGTGGGCGAGTGCGCCAGCGTCAGCACCATGTTGGGCACCAGGCCCAGCTTGGCCCGTACGGCTTCGAGGGTCTTGGTGGTGTTGGCGTCCGCGGTCTGCGGGTTGATCGGTGCAATCGTGCTCATGGTCTTGCTCCTGTTTGGGGTCAGTGGCTCGGCGAGTGCCGGCACAGGGCAAACGATAGGCAGCTGGACGGCACTTGGGGTTATCATTAGTGCCTCATGATTAATCATGAGTGCCGAAGCGCTCTTGTGGAGGGACGCGCGCCTGCGCGGCCGCTGTTGATCTTTCGGCAAGGCGGCGCCGCAGCGCGGCGCCCTCCCCAATGGCGATACGGCTCAACCCGACAGCAGTTCATGGAAAGCGCAGCGAAGCAATCCGGATGATCTGGGCGAGGTCCTGGATTGCTTCGTCGCTGCGCTCCTCGCAATGACGCCGCGCGAGCCCATGCCCCCAGCCCTGATTCTCATGAGCCAGACCACCATGACACCCAGCACCCCACCCGACCGGCTTGATGCGCTGCTGCGACGCTTCAGCCTGCGCACCAGCCTGTTTCACGCCGGCCCGCTGTGCGGCATCAACGATATCGGGGCCACGGCCGGAGTCGGGCATCTGCATGTCATCCGCGCTGGCGAGGTAGAGGTGCTGCACGGCAATCTGCCACCGATGACGATCACCGAGCCCACGCTGTTGTTCTACCCCCGGGCTGTCGCCCATCGCTTCGTCAGTGATGCCCAAGCAGGCGCCGACATGGTGTGCGCCAGCACCCATTTCGGCGGCGGCGACGACAATCCGCTGGTGCGCGCCTTGCCGGCGGTTCTGGCACTGCCGCTGCGCGAGCACGAAGCGATCTCGGCGACCCTGGACCTGCTGGTGGACGAAGCCTTCGGCGGCCGTTGCGGCGGACGCATCGCCGTCGATCGCCTGTTCGAGGTGCTGCTGATTCAACTGCTGCGGGAACTGATGCAACAAGGTCGGGTGCAGGACGGCATGCTCGCCGGTCTGGCGCATCCGCAGCTGCGCCATGCCCTGATCGCCATGCACGAGGCGCCGCAGGAAGCCCATGGACTGGAGTCACTCGCGGCGCGTGCGCACATGTCGCGCACGCGCTTTGCCCAGGCCTTCAGGGAACTGGTCGGGCAAACCCCGCTTGATTATCTGGCCGCATGGCGCATGGCCGTGGCTCAGGACCTGCTGCAGCGCGATCACAGCCTGGCGCAGATCGCCGAACAGGTGGGCTATGGCAGCGCCATCGCTTTCAACCGCGCCTTCAAGTCGCGCATGGGAGTGGCCCCGGGCGCGTGGCGCAGGCAGCTGCTGGCGGATGTTGCGCAAAGCCGTCAGGGCCATTGACTGTGGGAGCGGGCTCTGCCCGCGATCTGCTGGCTTACCCGATCAGAGTTCGCGGGCAAAGCCCGCTCCCACCGGATGAAGCCGGCGAGCTCAAGCCCCCGGGCCGCAGTCCATGCAATGCGGGACCGGCGGCGGGCCCATGCGCAGCTGGCGCTGCAGGTGACGCAGGGCGGTACGCACGCCTTCCTCGATCACCGGGTGATAGAAGGGTGCATCGAGCATCTGCTGAACCGTCATCCTTGCGTGCACTGCCCATGCCAGCAGATGCGCCAGATGTTCGGCGTCGGGGGCGATCATCTCGGCGCCCAGGAAGAGATCGCTGTGATGCTCGCCGTAGACGCGCAACAGTCCGCGATTGCGGCGCATGACCCGGCTGCGACCCTGATCCGAGAAATCCAGCTCGGCGATTTCGAAACTGCGTCCCGAGGCCAGCAACTCGGCATGACTGGCACCAGCGACCGCGATCTGCGGGTCGGTGAAGGCCACGGCCAGACCGGTGCGGCGCGGGTGTTCGCGCACGTCGGGATAGCGCCCGGCGTTGTCGCCGGCGATGCGGCCTTCATCGGCTGCTTCATGCAGCAGCATGCGCCGGGCCGAGGCATCACCGGCAATGAACACATGGCTGTCGCCGATCTGTCCAGTGCTGGGGTCACTGATTGGCACACCGCGAGGATCCAGCGGCAGGCCGGTGACGCCCAGATTCAAGTGCGCCAGCATTCGGGGCACGGCCCAGGGCCGCCAGCAGAAAGTCGTAATGCTCGCTGTGCGCGGTGCCCTGGTGCTGATAGTCGATGCGGACACCATCGCCCGCGCGCGTGGCGCGTTCGATGACAGCACCGGTGGTCAACGGAAAATCCTCGGCCAGCACCCGGCGTGCGGCGGTTATCACCTCGGGGTCGCTCAACCCGCCAAATCGTCCACCGCGATCGAATACGCGCACGCGCACGCCCAGGCGATGGAGGGCCTGGCCCAGTTCCAGCGCAATCACGCCAGCACCCACGACCGCCACCGAGTCCGGCAGCGTTTGCCAGGCAAACGCATCGTCATTGGTGATCAGGCGGTCACCCAGATCGACCCGCCAATCCTGCGGCACGATCGAACTGCGAGCCGCAGGCGATCACGATGCGCCGCGCCCGAATGCGTTCGCCATCGTCGAACTCCAGCGTGTGAGCGTCTGCGAAACGCACCCTGCCGATGCGCCGATGCGCCTGCGGCCAGGCTTCGACGGCTTCGGTCACGAAGCCGACAAAGCGGTTGCGCTCGGATCGGACGCGCTGCATCACCGCCGCGCCGTCCACCTGCAGCGCGCCACCGCGCACACCGAAACCCGGCGCCGCTGCAATGTGGTGGGCGGCGTCTGCGGCAGCGATCAGCAGCTTGCTGGGCATGCAGCCCACGCGCGCGCAGGTGGTTCCGTACTCGGCGCCTTCAATCAGCAGCACCGACTCGGTGTGCTCGCGGGCACTGCGATAGGCGGTCATGCCGGCCGAGCCGGTGCCGATGATGGCGACGTCGACTTCCTGGATGGTCATGGGCTACTCCTGAGCACTTCGCAATGGCACGAGGGCACGAGGGCACGATCAGGGCAGCCTACACGGGAAACTCGGGGCTCCCTGCCCCATGCATCACACGCGCACCGTCAGGCCACCGACTGTCCTACCAGACCTGCACCGCCGCCATCAGCTTTCAGCGGCGATCGGCAGATGACCAACCTTGACCCAGATCAGCGCGCCCTCGCGGCTGAAGGGCGCGTGGTGGCTGCCGTGTGGGCTGCGCATCCAGCTGCCGGCGGGATAGCGACCGTACTCGTCCTCGAACACGCCTTCCAGCACCAGGATCTCCTCGCCGCCAAAGTGTGTGTGCGGCTGGAATACGGTGCCGGGCGCCCAGCGCACCAACGCCGTGCTTTCGTTCTGGTATCCACCCAGCGGCAGCACCTGCAATCCTGGCACCAGACCCTGGCGCCAGGCGGCGCCGCGGGTATCGACGACCACGCGGGTCTGGTCATCAGGCGCCATCTGCCGGAGCTTCACGAACAGCAGGCAGCCCTCGTCGGTGCGTGGCGAGTGGGCAGATCCCGGTGGATTGCGCACATAGGTGCCGGCCGGGTAACGGCCGTACTCGTCGGCGAACACGCCGGCAAGCACCAGGAATTCTTCGCCGAGTTCGTGGCGGTGTTCGGCGAAATTCGAACCGGGAGCGTAGCGGACGATCGAGGTGGCGCGGGCCACCTCGTCGCCGATGCGCTCGATCATTCGCCGGGTCACGCCCGGACTGGGCGAACCCACTTCCGGCAACACTCGGGTATCGACGACTTCACGAAGGCTGAAGTCGCTGCGCAGCAATGTGGAGGAATCAGACATGGCGTGGTGTCCCAATGCGATGGGAAGAGCATGCCAGCCTCGATGTCAGCGTGACGCTGTCATCGGCGCAACGGAAAAGGGGTGGCACATGGCCACCCCTTTCCAGTTCATCTCAGACTTGATCGGTGGAATCCCGGCTGGCGCAGGGCTTCCACCGCAAGGTCAGGGCTCAGCTGTTGCGGCGCACCGCGACGAAGCCGATCAGGCCCAGCATCAGACCCAGCAGGATCAGGCCGTAGGCGTTCATCGTCGGAATGGCCTCGACCGCGAAGCCCACCTGGACGCTGACATTGCCGACGTTGTTGGCGGTCACCGGATCGGAGGTATCCGACACCGTGCTGGCATTCACCGCCGTGGCACCCTGGTTGTTGCTGTAGGCCACCACCTGCAAGGTACGCGAGACATTCGGTGCCGTGGCGCCGGCCCAGGTACAGGTGACCGAACCGCTGGTGCCCACCTGAGGCGTGGTGCAGGTCGCGCCGGTTGCCGTATGCGCGCTGTAGCGGAAGTCCGGCGTCAGGGTCATCGTGATCGACAGATTCTGGGCGTCGGACGGGCCGAGGTTCAGACTGACCGCGGTGAAGGTCACGGGCTCATTGATCAGCACTTCCAGCGCGGAGGCGCTGAGGCTGAGGTCCAGGTTGGCATCGGCGGCCACCAGCGTGGTGGTACTGGCGCTGTCGTTGGCCCCGTTGTTGTCGATCGACGCCGTGGCCACGCTGGCCGTGGCGCTGATGCTGCTGCCATTGGCTGCTGAAGCCGACACCAGCAGGGTGATGGTCGCCGTACGCGAACCCATGGGCGCAATGCTGCCGCTGACCGTGCACACCACCGGCGCACCCGAGCAACTGCCGCCACCCGACACGGAGCCGGAGACGAAGCTGGTGTTGGCGGGAACCGGCAGGGTGATGGTGACACCCGTGGCATCGGACGGGCCGCCGTTGGTGACGACGGCCGTGTAGGTCAGATTGGTACCTGCCGTCACTGGATCCGGGGCGTCGGTCAGCGTGATCGACATATCCGATTCGGCCACCACGGTGAACTGCGCCGTGCTCGAGTTGTTCATCGGATTGGTGTCCGGCGAACCGGTGCTGACGCTGGCGTTGTTGCTGATCACGCTGCCGGCGGCGACATTGGCATCGACGCTGATCACCAGCGTGAAGACCGAGCTGCCCACGGCCACGCTCGGGTTGCTGCAGCTGACCGTGCCGGTAGCACCGACGGCCGGGGTGGTGCAGGTCCAGCCAGCGACGCTGCTCAGCGAGACGAAACGCGTTCCGGCCGGCAGGGTGTCGCTCCAGACCGAGTTGAGTGCCGCCTGCGGGCCAAAATTCTCGACTTCGATGGTGTAGTCGATCTGGGTGCCGGCGGTGACCGGATCACCGTTGACCACCTTGTCGATAGCGATGTCGATCGGCACGAAGCCGTTGGGCGTCAGGTAGACCACCAGCGGATCATGATCCGAGAGCCGTCGTGCGGTCATCGGGTCATTGCGATCCACTTCCGGGAAACCGGCGTTGATGCGGGCATGCTCGATGCGCGGAGCGGTCGTGGCCGACAGCACGGCAGCGTTGACCAGAGCGTGGTCCAGCGACTGGGCGACGCCGTCGAAGACGAAGGAATAGCGCTCGTCGGCGGCGACCGTGTCGAACAGGTTGTCCAGATCCGGGTTGACCAGATCAGCGCCGTCGCCAGCCACTGCGGTCTGGTTGTCCGGGGTCGGCGTGCCGGCGATGGCGTTCATCGAATCGCCCAGACCATCGTTGAACTCGAAGGCATTGAAATCGCCGATCAGCACGATCTGCTCGTTCGGATTGGCGGCCTGACGGTTCTGCACCAGCACGGCCAGATCCTCGGCCTGGGCCTGACGCTTGGCGCGGATGCGCTCGCCGTCGGTGGCCCAACCATTGGGACCGACAGCAGTGTCGGTGGCGCCACTGAGCGAGCGCAGATGGTTGACGATCACGGTCAGCGGGTAGGTCTGGCCGGTGGCGTTGTTGACCACGGCATCCAGGCGCAGCGGCGGACGGTCATTCAGCAGCGTGGTGCTCGTATCCGGGTTGACGAAGAGCGTTCCGGCCAGCTCCTGGACGACGGCATTGACCGTCACCCGCGGCAGCGGGCCATTGACCGGCGCGGTCTTGACCAGGAAGCCGACATCGATACCGCCGACATCGTTGCCCTCGATCAGATAAGCCACGTACATCGGATCGGGCTGAGCAGAGGCCACGGCATCGCTGTTGATCTTGGCCGCCAGCGCCTGCAGCGTGCTCAGATTCTCGACTTCGACCACGCCGACGATATCCGGGGTCTGCAGCTCGTTGCGGATGCCGAGCGAGGCCTTGTTCAATCGATTGGCATAAGCCGTCGCCGTGAGTACCGGCTCGCTGATGGCCGGATCGTTCACATCGTCGAAGAAGCGCTGCAGGTTGTAGGAAGCCACCGTGACTTCGGTCGGCAGCGGCGCGCTGACCGCTACGCTGCCGTTCGGGCCCGATGCCGTCGGGCTGTTGTCAGGCAGGATCGTGTAGCGGCGGAAACCATAATCCAGCGGCCCGACCAGATTGCTCACGGTCTGGCCGACGGCTACCGTCAGCTGTGGCTGGCCCGTCAGGCCGTCGCTGTCGACGCGGATCAGTTCCGGATTGCCATCCCAGCGCGGAATCGGCGGAATGGTGCCGGCCGGGGTCGGATCCGGCGGCTGGATACCCGGCTCGCGCAGCGAACGCGGCACACCGGTGACCACACCGTGGAACACGCCATTGTTGCTGCCGGTGGCATTGGTTTCGTTGACGTTGCCCGCGGTGGCGGCATTGACCGTCAGCGAAGCCACGGAGACGCGCATGCCTTCCACAGCCTCCAACTGGTCGAAAGCGCCGGCCGGATCCGGGAATGTGGTCGTCAGCGCAATCGGCGCCGGCAAGGGGTTGCCCGCAGAGATCTGGACCACCGTCGGTGAACTGAGCTCGGTCAGCGGCGGCTGGAAGGGGTCGGAACCCGGGACAAATTCGACCACCGTGGCCGTAACCTGGACCAGATTGCCCACGGCTGCGGCCGCCGGTGGGGCCGAACTGGTGAAGACGAAAATGCCCTCGGAGGTCAGCGGATCGGCGTCAACCGTGGCATCGGGCTCCTGCATGAAGAAGCCGTTGCTCTTGCGGCCGGTGACGATGCCGCGGGTGGTCACACTGCTGCCGACGATCGGCGAGCTGGCGCCGGCTCCCTGGATGTCGTGGATCGGGGTCAGGACAACGTCGTCGTTGAGAATGGTGCCCAGACCCTGACCGTCGCCGACGGTGGCGCCGACGACGTTGCTCACGTTGACGAAGAAGGTCTCGTCGGCCTCGACCGTGGTATCGCCGTTGACCGTGACGTCAAAGGTGTAGGTCGAGTTGCCGGCAGCGATGGTCTGACCGTTGAGCGAACGCGCCACGTAGTCATTGTTGGCGATGGTCGCGGTGTCGTCGGCCGTGGCGATGTCGAAAGTGACGCCACCGGCGCCCGCCGGTGCGCTCAGGCTGACCGTGAAGCTGAAGGTGGTCGTTGCGCCGTCGGTCTCGATCTGGCTGACGTCGTCGATGTTGAGGCTGATGCCGCCGCCGCCCAGGCAGGTCGCCGTGTGCGACCCGAGGTTGGTGAAGGTGTCCTGCGCGAACCCGTTCCATTCGACCGCCGGATCAAACGCATCCGTTTCGATCGTGTCCCCGGCGCAAACCGCAGGAAGGCGCACGATGGTGTTGTCCTGAGTAGACACCAGCCCGGTGCCCCACTCGGTACCCGGATCGAAGCCTACCTGGCCGATCACATCGACGATGGGACCTGCCGCACCACCTTTGCGCAGAACGATGGCATCGTCGCCGTTGTACCAGCTGCCACCGGCGGTCTGGTCGGCAACACTGGTCACCGCGGCGACGGCCGAGGAATTGGCAAGCACGTAGACATCGTCCGAGGCCACCGTCCCGGTCAGAGGGATGGTCAGGCCGACCGACGACGAACCGTTGAAGTAGTACTCCACCTGATACTGACCGGCAGCCAGATCGATGCTGGCGCCGGTGCCGTTGTAGAACTCCAGCGCCTTGTTGTTGGACGATCCCTCGATGTACTCGGAGACGAAGAGATCCGTGGCTCCCGAGCAATTCGCGGTATGCGCACCCAGTCCGCTGAAGGTATCCAAGGCGAAACCTGACCATTCAGGTGCTGGATCGAAGACATCGCTGGGGTTGGTGTCACCGGCGCACACATTGGCATTGCGCACGATGGTGTTGTCCTGAGTTGACACCAGCCCGGTGCCCCACTCGCTACCCGGATCGAACCCAACTTGTCCGATCACATCGACGATGGGGCCCGCCGCACCGCCCTTGCGCAGAACGATGGCGTCGTCGCCGTTGTACCAACCGCCACCGGCGGTCTGGTCGGCAACACTGGTCACGGCGGCGACGGCCGAGGAATTGGCAAGCACGTAGACATCGTCCGAGGCCACCGTCCCGGTCAGAGGGATGGTCAGGCCGACCGACGACGAACCGTTGAAGTAGTACTCCACCTGATACTGACCAGCAGCCAGATCGATGCTGGCGCCGGTGCCGTTGTAGAACTCCAGCGCCTTGTTGTTGGACGAACCTTCAACATATTCGGAGATGATCAGATCGGTGGCTTGCGCCGATGCGGCATTGGAGAAGCCAGCCAGCAACAACCCACACAGCAGAATTCGAAACATGCTTGACCCCGGAAATCAGAAATCGGCGCGCCTGACGCGCCCGAACAGCGGAAGATAGCGCGAGTTTGTGTCGATTCGATGGAAATACGCATGGAAAATCACGTTTTCCGACGAGTGCGGCGCGTGAATCCGGAACTTGATGCACTCACTTGACCGGGATTGAAACGAAGCCGGTGACGCCCTCCACCGGGAGTGACGCCCTCGTGAGCGCTGACATGCTGGTCGGAGCGCCGTAGCAACCCAATCACGGCATGGGTCCTGTGGCTGGCCGGTCGCGGCGCGAGGCCGCTCTCATGGTCAAGCCCGCGCGCTGGCCATCATTGGCTCTCGGTGGCATCCCGATCGCGGACAGAGTCCGCTCCCACGGGGTGACGGGCACCTTCTGGCGTTGGCTTCTCAGCTGCTGCGGCGGCGACTAATGCTGGTCTTGCCCTTGCTGGCCGGCTTGGCGGCTGCCTTCCTTGGGGCTGGCGGCTTTTTGGCTGCCTTGGCGGCAGGTGGCGCGGCCTGGGTCCGCGGCTTTGCCGCCGTCGGCTTCGCGACCGCCTTCTTCGCCCTGGGCTTGGCCGTGGGCCTGGCCTTGGTCGCCGCAGTCTTCCGCGCCTTGGGCGCCGGCTTGGCAACGTCTTCGACCGCTTGCGCGTCCGTTGCCCCCGGCACCATCCGCCGCAGATCGCTCATGGTCGGCAGCGTTGGCAACAGATGGGTCACGCGGCCGACCCAGGCGCGGGTGGATTCCTGCACTTGATCGATGGCGGTACGCGCGGCGCTGGTGGCCCATTCGACCAGGGTGCTTTCGTCGATATTGGTGACCTGGCGCATCAGCTTCGGCCACTCTTCAAGATCGGCATCGCGGAAGCGGGCGACGGCCTGGGCGCGCATGCCGATGGCATAGGTCAGGGCAATGTTCTTGGTGGCGACGGTGGCGATGCGCGTCACCGGCAATGCGCGCTTGAGCACGAACCCGCCGATCAGCGCGCCGGCATAGCGCTTCAGCAGCTTGGCGACGATGCTGGAAGCATGGGTGGCGCCGACATTGGTGGCGGCAATGGCCAGAATGGCGAAGCGCTCACCGGCATCGCCGAGATCGACGTTGTAGACCTCGAAGGTCTCCAGCACCAGTTCCGACTGCAGCGCCGTGACCGTGCCGACGTCGATGACCGGACCCAACACCGCGCCCGCCAGCTTGCCGGCCCCGGGCACCAGTTCCACCACCGCCGAGAGCGCGCCGATGGCCCCGGCCTGCAGGCATTTGCTCTGCACCAGCAGCCGGTGCAGCTCCTCGGGCGGCGCATCCGGCAGCCGCTTGCGCAGCGCCGCGACCCGATCCTTGGCCGCCTGACGATCGGTCTTGCGCAGTGCCTTCCACAAGGCTTGGGCAGCGTCGGGCAGCATTGGCCTCTCCTGAGTGAGCACTGCCTCATCCTATCGCGTTCCCGAGGACTTGGGGGCGCGGGGCACGAGGGCACGAGGGCACGGGACTCGGGACTCGGGACTCGGGACTCGGGACTCGGGACAAGGCTGCGGGCTTGAGGGCTTCCGTAGGTCCAGACTTGTCTGGGCGCTGTTGGCAACATGGACGGCGAGCGTCCGGACGACGCCGGCTTTTCCCCGTGCCCCGTGCCCCTTGCCCCTGTGCCCCTTGCCCCTGCCCCCCGTGCCCCTTGCCCCTTGCCCCTGCCCCCGTGCCCCGTGCCCCCCAATACCCCCACCCGTCTCCGATTGGCACGATCGGGCCGCTCCAAACCTCCTTTTGCGGGTTATCGTTCGCGCCTACCTCGATTGCGCCGTCCCCGGGAGGACCCATGCGCCCCATGCTCGTACTTGCTCTGGCCGTGGCCCTCACTGCACCGCTGGCAGCCAAGACCACTCGCACCGATGCCGACAGCCGCTGGCAGGCCTGGGAGCAGCATCAGCAGTTGCAAGAGCAGAGTCTGTTCAAGGGCCTGAAATGGCGCTCGATCGGGCCCACCGTGCAGGGCGGTCGCATCGTCGACATCGAGGTACATCCAGCGCATCCCTATACCTTCTATGTGGCTTATGCCTCGGGCGGTGTGTGGAAGACCACCAACAACGGCGTCACCTTCACGCCCCTGAGCGATCAGCTGGCGAGCATGATCAGCGGCGACATCGCGATCGACCCGCAGGCACCCGACACGCTCTGGATCGGCAGCGGCGAAGCCAATTCCTCGCGCTCCTCGTACTCGGGCCTGGGCATGTTCGTCAGCCGCGACGGCGGCGCCAGTTTCGAACATGCCGGGCTGACGGGCGCTGATCGTATCGCCCGGGTGTTGGTCGATCCGGCCCGCAGTGAGCGCGTCTATGTGGCGGTGCAGGGGCCGCTGTATACGCCGGGCGGCATGCGCGGCATCTATCGCACCGACGACGCCGGCAAGTCCTGGAAGCAAGTCCTCGCCGGTGACGGCGAATGGACCGGAGCCATTGATCTGGTCATCGATCCGGCCGCGCCCGGCACGCTGTATGCGGCGATGTGGGAGCGCTCGCGACGGCCTTGGAATTTTGTCGAGGGCGGTCCTGGCTCCGGTGTCTACAAGAGCACCGATGGCGGCGACAGCTGGACGCGGCTGACAAGCTTTCCCAGGGGCGCCCATGTCGGTCGCATCGGTCTCAGCATCTCGGCGGCCAATCCGCAGCGCATCTACGCCAGCATCGACAACCAGGAGCCGCTGCCCGCCGATCAGGTCCGGCTCGGCGACCGACCGCTGTCGAGCAAACGCCTTGCGCACCATGAGCAAGGACGAGTTCCTGCGCCAGGACCCGGACGAGATCGAGATGTTCATCCGCGGCAACGATTTTGATCCGACCATCGACGCCCAGACCCTGATCGCCAGGATCAAGTCCGACGAGCTGAGCATGGATCAGCTGCGCGCCAAGCTGCGCGATGGCAACGCGGCGCTGTTCGACACCGACATCAAGGGTCTGGAAGTGTGGCGCTCGGACGACGCCGGCGCCAGCTGGGCCAAGGTCAACCGCGAGCCCATCCGCGATTTCACCTATACCTACGGCTACTACTTCGGCGCCATCAAGGCCGCGCCCGACAACGCCGATCGGGTGTACGTGCTGGGACTGCCGACCGCGGTCAGCGAGGATGGCGGCGTCAGCTGGAGCGGCCGGATCAATGCCCCCCAGGTCCACGTCGACCATCACGCCTGGTCCATCGACCCCAGCCATCCCGAGCGCATTCTCAACGGCAATGACGGCGGCGTCGATGTCAGCTACGACGGCGGTGCCAGCTGGCTCAAGCTCGATCATCAGGCGGTGGGCCAGAGCTATTCGGTGGCGGTCGACATGGAGGAACCGTACAACGTCTACACCGGCCTCCAGGACAACGGCAGCTGGAAAGGTTCCAGCAGCATCGACCTCGACGCCCCAGGCAGCTTCTGGGAACAGAGCGGCGATGGCTGGCGTTTCCTCAATGGCGGTGACGGCATGCAGGTGCAGATCGATCCGCGCGACGCCAGCGTGCACTACACCGGCTTTCAGTTCGGCTGGTATCGACGCAGCGGCAAGGACGGTGGCGAAGTGCGACCGCGACCGGCACTCGCCGAGAGCGCGCTGCGCTACAACTGGAACACCCCGATCCTGCTGTCCGAACACAATCCGGACATCCTCTATTTCGGCGCCAACAAGCTGTTCCGCTCACTCGACCAGGGCCGCCACTGGCGCGCCATTTCCGGCGATCTCAGCCGCAGCCAGGATCGCGGCGACGTACCCTTCGCCACCATCACCACGGTCAGCGAATCGCCGCGTGAATTCGGCCTGCTGGTAGCCGGCACCGATGACGGACTGGTGTGGGTCACCGAAGACGGCGGCGTCGAGTGGCGCGAGATCACCCGCGGTCTGGTCAAGGATCGCTGGGTCAGCCGCGTGGTGCTGTCGGCCCATGACCGCAACCGTGTCTATGCCAGTCTCAATGGCTATCGCGACGACGACATGGCGGCCTATGTCTATGTCTCCGACGATCTGGGCAAGCGCTGGCGCAGCATCAGCGCCAATCTGCCAGCCGAACCGGTCAACGTGATCAAGGAAGATCCGGTCAATGCCGATGTGCTTTACGTGGGCAGCGATCGGGGCGTCTACGTGTCCATCGACCGTGGCCGCAGCTGGCAATCCCTGCAGAGCAATCTGCCGAACGTGCCGGTGCACGATCTGGTGGTGCACCCGCGCGATCGCGAACTGGTGGCTGGCACCCACGGCCGCAGCGTCTGGATTGTCGATGTGCTGCCGCTTCAGGATCTGAGCAGCGAGGTGCGGGCCAAGGCTGCGCATCTGTTCCACGTGGCCGACGTCGATTATTCGCGCGGCTGGCGCTCGGAGCCGAGCGAGTGGTTCGACCACAACGAGCAGAAGCCGAAATCGGTGATCCAGTACTGGGCCGCGCAAGCCGGCAGCGGCACGCTCAAGGTGCTCGATGCAGACAAGAATCTGGTGCGCGAAATCCCGGTCACCGCCGAGCGCGGCATCAACCGCCTCGAATACGATCTGCTCGCCGATGCCGAACTGGGCATCGCCGCCGAAGTGGCCCGGGTCAACAAGGCCAACCAGGATGCCGACGAGAACGCCAGCCTGGAGGGCGTGCTGGCAAAGACGCCACTGGCCGAATCACGGCGTCTGGGACACCCGCTGTACCTGACTCCGGGCGACTACACCCTGGCCCTGGATCTGGACGGCGCCAGTGCCGAAGCCAAGCTGACGGTCAAGGCACCCAAGGCCTTCGAGCCGCGCAGCAAACCCAAGTTCAAGCTGCGCGGGAAGTAGGCCAACCCTCTCTTCCTGTGGGAGCGGCTTCAGCCGCGACGGACAAACCCAGAACCTGGCGATTCACTGATCGCGGGCAGCGACCGCACACAGGTTGGGGTGACCTCGCGTTGCGATCGTTGTGCTCACGGCCTCCGCGAGAACCCGAACTCGCGGCGACCTGACGACAGCAGCAGGACGCAGAGAACGCAAAGGGCGATCCTGGATCGGCTCCTCATTGCGTTCTCCGCGACTCTCTGCGTTCTCCGCGTTGATGATTCTGGCTGTTTTCCCGCTCTCGTGGCTCGGCACCTGAACGACCCTGATTGGCGCATCGCCCGTCGCGGGCAGAGCCCGCTCCCACAGGGTTACGGCCCTGGGCCGCGGCTACAGCGTCGGGAATTCGCGGCGGGACCAGGCCACGCGGGCGGCGGGATCGGGGTCGATGGCTTCGAGCGCCTCGACCTTGCGCAAACGGTGCACCAGGCCGTTGCCGTTGGCGATCTGGATGGCCAGACCCGGGCGCGCGTTGAGCTCCAGGATCAGCGGACCGAGGTCCTTGTCGAGCACCAGATCGACGCCGACGTAACCGAGTCCGCTCATCTCGCTGGCCCGGGCCGCGATCATCAGCAGTTCGTCCCAACGTGGAATTTCCAGGCCAATGATCGAGTGCTCGGTATCGGGGTGTTCCTTGACCGGCTCGTTGCCCCAGACGCCGCGTCGGGTGAGCCCGGTGGGAATGTCGATGCCGACACCGATGGCGCCCTGGTGCAGATTGGCCTTGCCATCGGACATGCGCGTGGGCAGGCGGATCATGGCCATCACCGGATAGCCCTTGAACACGATCACGCGTACATCGGGCACGCCCTTGTAGCTGACGTGATCGAAGATGGGATCGAACTGCACGCAGTATTCGATCAGCACCGCGTCTGGCTGGCCACCGAGGCTGAACAGGCCCGACAGGGTGTTCGACAGATGGTGCTCGAAATCGTCCTGATCCATCAGCTGGCCGTTGCTGCGGCGGTACTTGGCGCCGCGGCGACCGGTGATCACCAGGATGCCGTCACCGCCGGAGCCATGTGCCGGCTTGGCAACGAAGCTCTCGCGATCCTTGAGCGTGGCGTGCAGCTCCTCGATCTCGTGTTCTTCTCGAACCACGGCATACAGCTCGGGCACCGGCAGGCCGTGCTCGATGGCGAGCTTCTTGGTCAGCACCTTGTCGTCCACGCGCGGATAGAAGCGGCGGGCGTTGTAGCGCAGCACGAAATCCGCGTTGCGCTGATTGATGCCCGCCAGGCCGATCTCGCGCAAGCGCCTGGCAATGCGGAAGGGGTTGATCATGGCTTGGCGTCCGTGTCAGCCGGCGGCCCTTTCTTCAGCGCCTCTTCGCGCTCGGCGGCGAGCGCCCGGAAACGAAACAACTCAGTCAATCGATAGCCGGAATAGCGCCCCAGCAGCAGGGTGATGCCGAGCAGCACCAACAGCAGTTCCGGGAACACGAACACCAGATGCTCCAGCGGCGCCCAGGTCATCACGGTATAGGCCAGCGAGGCGATGATCAGCGTGCCGATGCCCTCCTTGATGGCGGTGCCCGGTCCGCGCTCGTCCCAGGCGATGGACATGCGCTCGATGGTCATGGTCATGATCACCATCGGGAACAGGGCAATGGACAAGCCCACCGGAATATCCAGCTGGTGGGCGATCACGCTGATCATGCTCATCAACAGGATCACCAGAATCAGCACGCTGGTCAGCCTGGGCACGAGCAACAGCCGTAATCGCTCCAGATAGAAGCGTGCCAGCAAGCCCAGCGATACCACCAGCGAGAACAGGATGACACCGGAGATGATCTGGGTTTCGCGGAAGGCCAGCGCGATCAGCACCGGCATGAAGGTACCGAAGGTCTTGACGCCGATCAGATTGCGCATGACCAGCATGACGAAGGCGCCGATCGGCACCGTCAGCAGGATCTTGAACACGCCCTGCATTTCCACCGGCAGGCCCAGCAGGGAATACTTGACCAGACCCTCGCTGCGGACCTCAGTGCGGCGCTTGGCAATGGCCACGGCATCGGCCAGGTTGCGCTGCACGGCAAATTCGACCTTGGGTCGCTTGTCGCTTTGCACCACCAGCAGATCGCGGGCGCTGCGCGTCCACAGGAAGAAATTCTCCGGCAGACCTTCCTCGCCGGTGGTGACACTGATGCTGATCCAGTCAGTGCCGTTGTGGACCTGCAGGAAGGGCTGCAGCTGTTCGAAGGCGGTGGGCTCGCCCAGCGGCAGACCGTGCAGCACGCGCGCCGGGATGCTGCGAATCGCCAGCGCCCGGGCAATGAACTGGGCGCGGTCTTCCATGGTGTCCAGACCGTCAAGCAGCACCCGGGCCTCGTCACGCGGATCCTCGGCCGCGAACTCGCGCACGAACTCGCGGGCAAAGGTGGCGACATCGGCCGAACGCATCTTGACGTCTTCGAAGATGGTGTCGATGGCCGCGGTCTGGGCCTCGCTCAGATCCGGCGGCGTGCGCAGCTTGGGCTCGCCGGTTTCGACATAGGGCGTGCTGTCGCGGACCACATTGACGCGGTAGTAGAGCACCTGGCGACCGGAGGCACGGCGCACCACCCACTCCACCTGGCGGCCTTCCTTGGTCTTGGTGACCTGCTCGCTGTAACCCCGCGAGATCAGCCGTTCGTCGATGACGGTGAAGCCGGGTATGGCCGCCGGACCACGCGAAGGCAGCTGAAGGCGCACCTTGTTGGGCCCGCCATTGCCCTGGAATTCCAGGCGGGCTTCCACCGACCAGACTTCCACCTCCTCGCGCGGACTCAGCGGAAACTGCAATACCTGCCACTTGTACCAGGCCCAACTCAGGCCAATAGCCGCAACCACAAACGCCAGAAAATAGAGCTGGGTCTTCTTCATATAGGACGGACTTCAAGAGAGGGCGCCCGGGCCCCCCGGCCCGGTTTCACCCGCAGTATAGAAGTCCGTCGTGGGCGCTGCTTGGAATGTTGCGGAGGTGCCGGGGCACGGGGCACGGGGCACGGGGCACGGGGCACGGGGCACGGGGCACGGGACACGGGACACGGGACACGGGACACGGGACACGGGACACGGGACACGGGAAAGGCTAGGGGTGAGGGCTTTGGTCGGTCCAGCCTTGTCTGGACGCTTCTGGATTCCCGGCAAAAAGGCGTCGAGACAAGTCTGCACCCACCAGAGCCATGTCATGGCGAGCCACGCATATCCTCCCGAACCCGCGATTGGGCGAGAGGGCACCAGGGCACGAAGACTTTCAATCTCGCCGAGTCTGCATTGCGTGCCCTCGTGCCCTCTCGCCCTCGTGCCCTCGATCCGTACCCTCGTGCCCTCGATCCGTACCCTCGTGCCCTCGCTCTGCGCCGGCTAGAACGAATAGCGCGCCAGGAACTGCAGTCGGGTCAGCGAACCATCGACGCCACTTTCCAGCTCGCGATCGGCAAAGCGCAGTTCGGCGCCGACATCCAGCTTGGGCAGCGGCGAATACAGCAGGTTGGCAGAGATCGAACTGACGCTCTCGGTGACGCCGGTACCGGTGTTGGCGCGCTTGTTGTCGTACTTCGAAGCGGCGTAGTAGATATTGCCCCGAAGTTGCGAGTTGAAGGCATGGTGGAAGCCGACAAAGCCACCGATGCCGTCGAGCGCATCCAGATCACCATTGGCATCGAGCACGGCGTCGCTGGCGATACCCAGTCCCAGATAGCGACCGATACCGCCGCCACCATTGATGGCGAAGCGCAGATCGTTGCTGGCATCGAAGTTGTAGCGGCCGGACAGCGAGCCGGCGATCGAGACCTGGGTATCGTCGAAACCGTTGGCCCCGGCGGTCTGATAACTGAGCTGGCGCACCAGGACTGCGGCGCTGAGGTGGCCCCAGGCCGCCTTGTGGGTGTAGCGCGCGGTGAAGTCCGGCACGCTGGCGTCATCGCTGGAAATGCGGGCGCCACCGCCGAAGGGGGTGATGGTGGTTTCCGGGTTCTCCAGCGAGAAGCTCCAGGGACCGTTGCTGTAGCGCACCTGCGGCTGGCGCACGAAGATGGTGCCATCGGTGGGGCCGATGAAATCGACGGCCTCGGTCAGCGCCGCCACATCCATGAAATTGGACCAGGTCTGACCCACCAGCCATTGATTCCAACCGACGAAGGCGTGACGGATGGTGGCGCCGTAGGTATTGGTGGCCACCTCGTTGCCCAGCGCGCCGCCGAAGAAGTCCAACTCCACCCGCGCCGTGACCTTGTCACCGGCATCGGAGACGTTGTCGACACCGAACCACAGTCGGGAGAACTTGATGGTCGAATCGTAGTCGGCGGAACCCTCGTCGGGCGCGCCCACGGGAATGGCGCCAGGCAGGTAGAGGTCGCGACCGGCACTGCTGTCGGCGAGTTCGCCGTCTTCGGTCTTGGTGTACATCATCTCGGTGCGCACGAAACCGCCCACCGTGAATTTGGTTCCGGCGACCGCCCCCGGCGTGATCGTGGTCGCTTGTATCGGTGGCGGCGAACCGGCAGCCGGCGCCGGTGCCGGCGCTGTGGCTGCCTTCTGTTCGGCCACCATGGCCTTGAGCTCCGCCAGTTGTGCTTCGAGCATCTGGATGCGCGTCTCCAGTTCGGCTTCCTTGCCGGTCTGGGCAAAGCCGACCACAGGCGCACCCAGCGCCAGCGTCAGTGCCAGGATGCGCGCCAGCGGGCGACGCTTCGGTTGTCCTGCGTTCATGCTGTCCTCCCCTCCGATCTGAGTCTGTGCGGGCGTCGCCGCGGTCCTGATGGTCAGACTCGGCGCACGCCGCGATTTGCGGCAGGTGCATGGTGCGAGCGTCAGCCGGCAACGGCTATTCACCATTGGTCGAAGGGCGGGGGGGGGAGGGCACGAGGGCACGAGGGCACGAGGGCAGGAGGGCACGAGGGCAGGGCAGGAGGGCAGGAGGGCACGGGGCACGGGGCACGGGGCACGGGGCACGGGGCACGGGAAAGGCTACGGGCTTCTGGCTGTTGTCGGTCCAGACTTGTCTGGACCCACAATGGCCGGCGCTCTCCATGAACCCATGTCGTAGGTTATTGATGCGTCATTGCGAGGAGCGCGGCGACGAAGCAATCCAAGGTAGCGCCGCACACTCCCGGATTGCTTCGCTACGCTCTCCATGAACCCATATCGTAGGTCATTGAATTGACGAAGTTGGCGCAAAACCGCCTGTCGTAGCCCGTTGTGCCGCGCAGCGGCTCAGCGGGACGCTTTCGCGTCACCGCCCGCAGAGCGCTGCGCGGCACAACGGGCTACGCACGACCGTTTTCCGGGCAGATCGAAGATATTCACGCTTTTCTTCGTGTTCTCTCTGCTTGTCCTTCGTGTTCTCGGCGTCCGGCTTCTTGCCGCGACCTGCCTCAGGACGGGGTCGTCGCGGTGCCGGTCGCGACGCGAGGTCGCTCCTACAGGCGGGTTTGTGGTTCATGGCCCGTGGGCAGTTTCAGGCCGGAACAGGTGGCTCGCAATGACGCCGGCTTCTCCCGTGCCCCCTGCCCCGTGCCCCCTGCCCCGCATCTGATCCCGATCAGCCCGAAGTGCTTCCGCCTGCGCCAGACTCAAGGCTGGCCTGGATCACATGAGACTGCCGCGCAGTGCCTGCACTTCCATTTTGGCTGACGGTCGCCGCCATGCTGCTGGCGCTGGCTGTGTTGGTGCTGGCCTTGCTCGGCATCGAATGGCGGCGTTTGCGTGATCTGGAGGCGCAGGCGGTGTTCTTCGCCCTGCTGGCCCTGAGCGTGGGTGCCCGTCTGGGGCGCATCGAGTTGCAGCCTGGGCTGGATCTGCATCTGTTCGGCGCCAGCATTGCGGCACTGATGCTGGGCTGGCGCTTCGCCACCCTGCTGCAGGCGCTGGCGGTAGGACTGGTGGCCCTGTCCTGGCAGCGCTACTGGCTCAGCCCGGCACTGGATCTGCTGCTGACCGGTCTGTTGCCGGTGCTGATCACAACCGCACTGCTGGATTTCGCGCAGCGAAGGCTGCCGGCGCATCTGTTTGTGTATCTGCTGTTCAACGCCTTCCTGGCCGGCGCACTCTCGATTGCCGCCGCTCAGATCGGCAAGTGCCTGATCCTGCTCAGCCTTGGCGTCTTTGACCTCGGCACCCTGGGTGAGAACTTCCTGCTCACGGTTCCAGCCCTGATGTTTCCCGAAGGCTTTGCCACCGGAGCAGTGCTGACACTGGCTGTTGCCTATCGGCCGCGCTGGGTAGCGACCTTTCATGACCCCAGCTATCTGGATTTCGGCTCACCCGGCTGAACCTGCGTCTGTCTGGCCATCTGCTGCTCCGGCCAGAGCCCTGGCTGATGCGGTCTGATGCAAGTGTACGCGTCGGCTGAGCATGTGCCGCGCCTGCCGCAGCCATACGTAGCGCCACACGCACCAAGCCAGTCGCAGCAGCTGGACCAGAAACGGCAGGACCAGGGCGCCCACCGCGCCCAATGGCAGCATGAGCACACCGAAGACAGCGGCCAAGGCATAAATGTCCAGAGCGCCATCGCTCTCCAGACAGAGCGAGCGTGTGCCCACATTGGCGCCCATGACGTAGCGAATGTCGGCGAAGTCGCGCACCAGCGTCCAAACGACGTAGCCCAGGGTCAGCAAGGGCAGATAGTAATTGGCCCAGATTTGTTCGAGATTGGTCCAGTCCAGGGCCACCAGCAGCGCACCCACGCCGGGCAGCCCGAACAGCGTGCACAGCACCGCGACTATCAGCGTCTTCCCTTCGCTCGGCGCCGACGTCGGGGCCAGCCGCACGCTCTGTTCGCGTTCGACCTGCCAAGCCAGCATCAGCAGCTCATGGGTGCGGTGTTCCCGCAGGTAGCTGTACCTGATCCAACGGCGCGCCATGCTCCAACGCACGATATCCATCAACACCGGCAGTGCGGCGCTCACTGCGAGGAAGGCCAACAGTCCCGAAGCTGGCCATCCCAGGGTTCGGGCACCGAAGACGAGAATACCGAGGGTGACCAGCGCCGACCACGCTCGGCGATGGGCCAATCTCAGGCTGTGCATGGTTGCGTTGTTGAGGCCACGCGCACCTTCGCGGTCGAGACTGGTCAGATCGTCCGCTGTCAGCGGTACCCACTGTTTGGACCGGAGGATGGAGAGTGCAGCCAGCTGCATGGTCTGGGGCGTCTTCAGTTCGCTGGAAGAGTGCCGGTCGGCAGCCGCCCAGACTCAGTCGCGCGCCTTGGCGCGCCAGCGCTTGAACAGATCGCCCAGGCTGTGTTCGCTCAAATCGCGGAACTCGCCGGCGTCGAAATAACGTCCGTAGCAGACCGGGCAGCTCTCGAACCAGATGTGGGGCTGTTGAGGATCGACCATGCGCAGCATCTGGCTGTTCGGGCACACCGGGCAGTGAATCCGGTCGATCGCGTTGTGCCTGCGGCCAAGCTCCTCACTGCCGATATCGATGATGTCGGCATCGGCCTTGAGCTCCTCATGTTCCATCAGATCGAACCACAGGCCCTTGCAAGCAGTGCAGCGATCGACCACGCCGTGGGCAGTCGCCACTTTTTCCATATCGGCCTGGCACTTGGGACATTGCATGGTAGGTCTCGCTCGGCTGCGGGATGGCAATCGAGCACGCTACGGCAGCGCGTGCCGTCGGGCAAGCGGCTCGGGGACGGGCGCCGACTGGTGGCGACGGCAAGCCTGCCCGGGCCGCCCCGACTTCGCTGTCCGTAGACCGTCCGATGGGCGTCCGATCTTCCGAACACGGGAGAATAAGGTCGTACAATCATATAGTTATAAAGTGGCATGGGTCATGCTTAGACCTTTCCGTCACCCATGCTGCGGCGCCCCCATGATCCGAGACACCTCCGCCACCGATCGTCCTCTGCGCGCTACCGCCAATCCGCTGCACCGGCGCGGCCTGTGGCTCGGTGCTGCGGTGTTGGTTGTGCTGGTGGCTGCCGGCTTTGCCGTGGCGCCAACCCTGACTGCAGAACACACGCTCTCGCGTCAGCGCGTGCGCATCGGCGAGGTCAGTCAGGGCACGCTGGTCCGCGATCTCACCTCGCAAGGCCGGGTAGTCGCCGCCCGCAGCCCTTCGCTCTACACCTCGGCGCCGGGCATTGTGCGTTTTGCCGTCGAACCAGGTGCCATGGTGCAGAAGGATCAGCTGTTGGCGACCGTCGACAGCCCTGAGCTGGAAAGCGAACTCAAGCGCGAGCAATCGACCTTGGCCCGGGTATCGGCCGAGCGTGAACGCCAGGACATCAACAACCGCCGAACGGTGCTGGAAAAGCAGCGTGCCATCGATGCCGCCGGCATCGCCCAGAAGGCCGCCGCGCGCGAGCTTGAGCGCACCCAGCTGGCCTACGCCAAGGGGGTGCTGCCCGAGGTCGATCTTAAGCGCGCCCAGGATGTGCTGGAGGGCGCGAAGATCACGCTGTCCAGCGCCGAGGCCGATCTGCGCCTGGAGCGCGATTCGCTGGTGCTGGATCTGAAGACCTACGACGAGCAACTGGCCAGTCAACGGCTGCTGGTGGAAGAGTTGCAGCGTCGGGTGGCAGCGCTGGAAGTGCGCGCGCCCTTCGATGGCATCGTCGGCAACTGGCTGGTGACCGATCGCGCCAATGTCGCTGCCAATCAGGCACTGATGATGGTGGTCGATCTGACCGAGCTGGAAGTGGAAGCGGCCGTCTCCGAAGTCTATGCCGATGCGCTGGTGCCCGGACTCAGTGCCGAGATCTCGATCGGCGCCGAGCGCCGCCAGGGCGAGGTCAGGCTGGTATCGCCGGAAGTCCAGAATGCCCAGGTGCTGGCGCGCATCCGCCTGACCGACGCCAGCGCCGGATCACTGCGCCAGAACCAGCGCGTTCAGGTGCGGGTGCTGCTGGAAGAGAAACCCGATGTCACCCTGGTCGAACGCGGTCCGGCCTTCGAGCGCGACCCCGCCTTTGCCTGGGTCATCGACGGCGATGTGGCCCGGCGTCAGCCGATTCAACTGGGTTCGAGCTCGGTCAAGGCCTTCGAGGTCGTCGATGGCTTGAGGCCCGGACAGCAGGTGATCCTGGCCGGCATCGATGATCTGCCGGGTGTTGATGAAGTGTTGTTGACGCGATGAGGACGGTGTCGAGGCATGCCGATCAGCTGCTTGCGCAGCCAACCACGCAAGCCCCGCCGCGAGATGTCAGGTAGTCCGCTGTGCGGACGTGACCTACCAGTAAAGCCTTCTACGGAAAGGGATATCACCATGCTGCACATGCAAAACCTTCGCAAAGTGTTCCGCACCTCGCTGGTCGAAACCCACGCGCTGCGCGATCTGACCCTGACGGTGAATGCCGGTGAGTTCGTCGCGGTCACCGGCCCTTCCGGATCGGGAAAGACCACCTTCCTGAACATCGCCGGCCTGCTCGAAGAGCACACCGATGGCGTGTACAAACTGGATGACATCGACGTCAAGAACCTCAACGACGATGCCCGCTCGCGCCTGCGCAACGAGAAGATCGGCTTCATCTTCCAGAGCTTCAACCTGATCGCCGATCTGGATCTGTACGACAACGTCGATGTGCCGCTGCGCTACCGCGGCTTCCCCAAGGCTGAACGCAAACGCCGCATCGAATCCTCGCTGGCGCGGGTGGGCCTGGGCTCCAGACTGCACCACTATCCGGCCGAACTGTCCGGCGGCCAGCAGCAGCGCGTGGCCATTGCCCGGGCGCTGGCCGGTGAACCCAAGCTGCTGCTGGCGGACGAACCCACCGGCAACCTCGACACGGTCATGGCCCGCGGCGTGCTGGAACTGCTGGAGGAGATCAACAGTCAGGGCACGACCATCATCATGGTCACCCACGATCTGGAACTGGCCCGCCGCGCGCGCCGCCATGTGCACATCGTCGACGGTCAGGTGGTGGATCTGGCCGAAGCCGATTTCGCCCCGATTCGCGGCGTCGACAAGCCGCGGGCGGTGGCTTGATGGAGCGGGGGCAGGGAAAACGGGGCGCGGGAGGAGCGACAACCCGGAAGCCCGCGGTACCGGCTCTTCCCCTGCCCCGTGCCCCGTTTCCCCTGCCCCGTCCCGCAGCTGACCAGATTTCGGAGTTCCCCACGATGTTCACCTACTATCTGAAACTCGCCACCCTGGCCCTGAAGCGCACGCCGGTGCTGTCGGCGCTGATGGTGTTGGCCATTGCGCTCGGCCTGGCGACCGCCATGACCGCCTTCACGGTCCTCTACCGGCTCTCGGGCAATCCGATTCCGCAAAAGAGTGATGTGCTCTATGCGGTGCAGCTGGACAACTGGTCGAAGGATTCGGCTTTCGACGAGGAAAACAATCTGCCACCCAACCAACTCACGCACGGCGATGCCGAGCGCCTGATGGCCGATGCCAAGGCCATGCGCCAGACCGCCATGCGCCGTTCCAGTGTCAGTGTGGTTCCCAGCGATCCCGAGGTACGACCGCGGCTGGCCAACGTGCGCGCTGCCGGCGCCGATTTCTTCGCGATGTTCGATGCCCCCTTCCTGCAAGGTGGCCCGTGGTCCAGGGCTGACGACCAGAACGAGGCGCGAGTCGTCGTGATTTCGCGCGAACTGGCGGATCGCGTCTTCAAGCGCACCGAGGTCGTTGGCGAACGCATTCGTCTCAATGACGAGGACTTTTCGATCGTCGGTGTGCTCGATACCTGGAAACTGAATCCGCTGTTCTACGACATCACCACCGACACGCTGAGCAATCCAGAGGACATCTTCTTGCCTTTCAGCGTGGCCACCGCCAAGGAAATGGACATCGACGGCAGCATCAACTGCTTCGAGCCACCACCAGGCATTGGCTTTGACGGCCTTAGAGCCTCAGATTGCGTGATGACCCAATACTGGGTGGAACTGCCCGACGCCAAGGCGCGCGAGGAATACCTGGCCTATCTGACCGCCTATGTGGCCGAACAGCGCAAGTCCGGTCGCTTCCCGCGCCCAGACAACAACAAGCTCAGCAATGTCATGGAATGGCTGAGCCAGAATCAGGTAGTGCCGGATGATTCCCGCATCTTTGCCGGCGTCGGTGTGGCCTTTCTGGTGGTCTGCCTGCTCAACGCTGCCGGGCTGCTGCTGGCCAAATTCCTGCGCAAGAGTGGGGAAATCGGCCTTCGCCGTGCGCTCGGCGCCAAGCGCCGGGAGATCTTCGCCCAGCACCTGATCGAATCGGGACTGATCGGAGCCCTGGGTGCGGTCTTGGGCCTGGCGTTGACCCTGGGCGGACTGGCCATGGTCCGCATGCTGATACCGCGTTTCGACAAGGTTGCGACACTGGACACCAGCCTGTTCGGCCTGATGCTGCTGGTAGCCATCATCGGCGCCATCGGCGCTGGCGCATACCCGGCCTGGCGCGCCTGCCGCATCGCCCCGGCCTCGCAGCTGAAAACCAATTGATGGAGGCGCGGGCACGAGGGCAAGAGGGCACGCAAGAGCGGCAAGCGAAGAGCCCTTGCCTTTACGTGCGCTCGCGCCCTCATGCCCTCATGCCCTCGTGCCCTACGCTCCAGTCATCCCGCAAGGAATCCCCCATGGAAATCCGACCGATACTGTCCTCCCTCAGGCGCAATCCGGTGGCGGCGACGCTGATCGCCGCACAGATCGCGCTGACCCTCGCCATCCTGGCCAACGTGCTGTTCATCGTGAACGAGCGCATCGAGGCCATGTCGCTCGCCAGTGGCGTCGATGAGCCCAATGTGTTCCTGTTCCACAACCAGAACATCGGACAGGTGCGCCCCGACGAGCAGGCCACCGATCAGGATCTGGCTACCGTGCGCGCCATCCCCGGCGTGGTGGCAGTGACCCCCACCTTCAGCATTCCGATGGGCCGCAGCGGCTGGAACACCAGCGTGGCGCTCAAGGCTGAGGACCGGGCCGACGGCGCTGATCGCTCGGCGGCCATGTACATGGGCGACGAGCAGTTCCTCGATGCGCTGGGCTCCCGGATCATCGAGGGCCGGATGTTCGAGCCGGGCGAGATCAAGCCCTTCACGCAAGGTGACCAGCCCAATCCCCCCGTGGTGCTGGTGAGCAAGGGTCTGGCTGAAAAGCTGTTTCCCGGCGAAAGCGCGATCGGCAAGATGATCAACATCACCGGCGATCGCGGCGAGCCCCAGCAGCGCATCATCGGCGTGACCGATCACCTCGCCACCCCCTGGCCGCGCTCGCGCAATCCCGATCGCGCCATCGTGTCGCCTTACAAGCTGATTGGATCCAGTGGCTTCATCGTGCGCACGCAGCCCGGCGAACGTGACCGAGTCATGTCGCAGGTGGAGGAAAAGCTGTTCGCGGTCGAGCGCAACCGCATCATTCCCTCCATCCGCGGCTTCGACGAGATCCGCACCGAGGCTTATCGCAATGACCGCGCCATGGCCGTGCTGCTGGCCGTGATCGGCGTCGCCCTCTTGGCGGTCACTGCCTTCGGCATCGTCGGCCAGGCCAGCTTCTGGGTGACCCAGCGCACCAAGCAGATCGGCACCCGCCGCGCCCTTGGTGCCCGCCAGCGCGACATCGTGCGTTACTTCCAGACCGAGAACGCCCTGATCGCCCTGATCGGCATCGCTGCCGGCTCGGCCCTGGCGCTGGGCATCAACGTGGTGCTGGTGCAGTACCTGGGTTTCGATCGCCTGCCCTGGACCTGGCTACCGCTGGGCGCAGTGGTGGTGCTGATCATCGGTCAACTGGCCGTCCTCGGCCCCGCCCTGCGCGCCAGCCGGATTGCCCCGGCGATAGCGACGCGGTCAGCTTGAAAGCAGCAACTGGCAACTGGCAACTGGCGATTGGGGCGCGCTGAAGGGAGTTCGGTGCTGCTTATGGGTTCGATGCCTATGGAACTTGCGCAGGCTCTTGGTGATGCGCCCTAATCGTCAAATTCAACTTGATATCGGCGTCCCCGTGAGCTACCGCGATCTCGAAGTTTGGAAGCGTGCGATGGATCTGGCAGAGGCCGCGTACCCAATTGCGCGGTCGTTACCGGACACCGAGCGCTACGGACTCGCGCAACAGATGCGTCGATCTGCTGTCTCGGTTCCTTCGTGTATTGCGGAAGGGCGATCTCGCCTATCCACCAGAGAATTCGCACGCTTTCTCGCGATCGCAATGGGTTCCCTGGCCGAATTGGAGACGCAATGCCTGCTCGCCGCACGACTTGGACTGACGCGCGAGGCGATTGACCCCCTGCTCCGTTCGGCGAACGAGCTCGGCCGAATGCTTCAATCGCTCCGCAAGTCGCTCGACCGCAACGCATATCCACAGGAAACTCGCCCCAATCGCTAGTTGCCAGTTGCTGATTGCCCCACCAACCTCCGAGCAAACACATAGTCATGTCGGCAATCCTCATCATCGACGACAACCCCGCCATCGGCACCGCGCTGGAACTGCTGCTGGGTCTGGACGGGCACTCGGTCAGCACCGCAGCCAGCCCGCGCGCGGGTTTGGAGGTGCTGGCGAGCCAGTCTATCGACCTGGTCATCCAGGACATGAATTTCTCGGCCGATACCACCTCGGGCGAGGAGGGCGTGGCGCTGTTCCGGCAGATCCGCGAGCGCCATCCGGATCTGCCGGTGATCCTGCTGACGGCCTGGTCGCATCTGGAACAGGCCGTTGAACTGGTCAAGGCCGGTGCCGCTGACTATCTGAGCAAGCCCTGGGATGACCAGCGGCTGCTGACCACGGTGCGCAATCTGCTGGAACTGGCGGAGAGCAGCCGCCAGGCACGCAAGCTGACCGTGCGCGAATCCGAAGGTCGGCGTTCGCTGGCGCGCGAATTCGACCTGCGCGGCATGGTCTATGCGGCTCCGAGCACCGAGCGCGTGCTGCGCCTGGCCTGTCAGATTGCCAGCGCCGATGTGCCGATCCTGATCACCGGGCCCAATGGCGCCGGCAAGGAGCGCATCGCCGAGATCATCCACGCCAACTCACGGGTCAAGGACGGCCCCTTCATTGCCGTGAACTGCGGCGCGCTGCCCTCGGATCTGCTGGAGGCGGAATTGTTTGGCGCCGAGGCCGGTGCCTACACCGGCGCCGGCAAGGCCCGGGAAGGGCGTTTCGAGGCGGCCGATGGCGGCACCCTGTTTCTCGACGAGATCGGCAATCTGCCACCAGCCGGACAGATGAAACTGCTGCGCGTGATCGAAAGCGGCCGCTTCGAGCGCCTGGGCAGCAACCGCACCCGCGAGGTCAAGGTGCGGGTGTTGTCGGCCACCAATGCCGATCTGCCGGCGATGATCCGCAAGGGTGAATTCCGCGAGGATCTGTACTACCGCCTCAACGTCATCGAAGTGAAGCTGCCGGCACTGGCCGATCGGCGGGAAGACATCGTGCCGCTGGCCGAGCATTTCCTGGGCAGCGAACTGCGCCTGGCCGACAGCGCCCGACGCGCTCTGGAAGCCCACCCCTGGCCCGGCAATGTGCGTGAACTCAAGAACGCCATCACCCGCGCCAGCCTGCTGTGCCGAGGCGGGGTGGTCACGGTGGAGGATCTCGGGCTACCCGCGACCAGCCACCAACAGCACGGTAGCGACAACGGTTTGCGCGAACCCAGCCGCGACGAGATCGAGGAAGCCCTGTCTCGCGCCGGCGGCGTGGTCGCCGAAGCCGCCCAGAGCCTGGGGTTGTCGCGCCAGGCCCTGTATCGACGCATGGAGAAGTACGGCGTCGATGTGCGCCGGGATTAGGGTTGTTGGTTGTCGGTTGTTGGTTGTCGGTTGCTGGCAAGGGTGGGGGTTGCCTGTGGGAGCGGACTCTGTCCGCGATTGAAGTCCCCGGCGCCGCCCAACCGTAGGAGCGCCCTTGCGGCGCGACCGCTGCGGCGGACCTGCGGCTTGCCGGTCGCGACGCGAGGTCGCTCCTACAGGCAGGTTGTGGTTCATGGCCCGTGGGCAGTGTCGGGCCGAAACAGGTGGCTCGCAATAACGCCCATTGAGGCCCCTTGCGATCAACCCCAAAATGACGCGCTAATCGCTAGTTGCTAGTTGCTAGTTGCCAGTTGCTAGTCGCTCATCGCTAGTTGCCAGTTGCCAACCACCCCACCCGGACCCCCAATGCCCCAGCCCGATCCCTCCCGCCGCCACCTGGCCCGCCTGAAGCGCCTGCCGGGCTGGGCGACATGGGGCGTGGTGCTGGTGCTGCTGTCGTCGTGGCTCACGCGCGAACTCGGCCTGTGGTCGACCCTGGCGGCGGCATTGGCGCTCGGACTGGGTTTTGCGCTGATCGCCATCCGCCGCGAGCGCACGCCGTCGGCCGATCATCTGCGGGCGCTGTCGACACTGGTGGCGGCCTGGGCTGACGCCGATTTCGCCACCTCGATTCGGGTCCCGGGCGACCCTGATCTGGCCGATCTGACGACCGCACTGAACGCCCTCGGCGCGCAGTTGCGCGATGAACGTCAGCGCCTGGTGCAGCGCGAATTGCTGCTCGATACCGTGGTTCAGAACACGCCCACGGCGCTGCTGCTGACCGATCCACGCGGACACGTGATCTACGGCAATCTGGCGGCGCGCGAGTTGTTCGGCCTGCAGGGCAAACTGGAAGGTCACGCCTTCGAGGATCTGGTGGCTCGCCTGCCCGAGGCCCTGGCCGAACCGCTGCGCTCGGGACTGGATGGCCTGGTGACCCTGACCGTCGATGGCGATGAGGATGTGTTCCATCTGACCCGCCGGTCCTTCGATCTGCACGGCCGCCGCCATCAGCTGACCATGCTCAGGCGACTGACGCGCGAACTGGCCCGCCAGGAAGTGGCGACCTGGAAGAAGGTCATCCGGGTGATCAGTCACGAACTCAACAATGCCCTGGGGCCGATTGCCTCGATGGCCCACACCGGCCGCGTCTATGCCGAACGCGGCGACAAGGCCAGCCTGCAGAAGATCTTCGCCACCATCGACGAACGCGCCCAGCATCTGGGTGCGTTCATCGGCGGCTATGCGCGCTTTGCCAAGCTGCCCAGTCCACGGCTGCAGGCGGTGCCCTGGACGGCCTTGCTGGACACCGTGGTGCAGTCGCAGTCGGCGCGGATCGTGCTGCCTCTGCCCGAAGCCAGCGCCTTCGTCGACCGCGCCCAGATCGAACAGGTGCTGATCAATCTGTGCAAGAACGCGGTGGAGGCAGGATCGGCACCGCCGACGTCGAAATCGCGGTGCTCGACGCCGGCCAACAGTTCCTGCTGCAGGTGCGCGACCGCGGCACCGGCATGACCGACACCGTGCTTGAGCAGGCGCTGCTGCCCTTTTATTCCACCAAGCGTTCCGGTACCGGTCTGGGACTGGCGTTGGCCCGGGAAATCGCCGAGGCCCACGGCGGCCGCATCCGCCTCAGCAACCGGCCTGAGGGCGGCTTGATCGTGTCGATCTGGCTGCCGAAACCACCGGCGCGGGTGGGTTCGGGTTAGCAAGGCCCCCGTGGGTGGGAGTCCCGGTCGCAATGGGCGGTGCGCTTGTAGGCGCACCAACCGGGGTGAGGGGCAGGGGGCGGGGGCCCAACCTCGCTGCAAAGTCAGATCGTGCGGCGGGCTGGGTCCCCTGCCCCTTGCCCCCTGCCCCATTCTCTCGAATTCGCAAAATCAATCACTTGCGGTATGTCTGGTGAGAACGGACCGCACCCGCGCTCGGCAGCAGGCGCACTCCGTGCGTAACCTCAGCGGGCAGCGCTGAGCTGGCCGATCAGCTCGGCAAAGCGCTCGGCCGCGGCCGGCACGATCGTCAGAAACAGCGAGGGCTCGGTCAGTTCCAGCTCCAGCAGGACCGGATCGCCGGCGCCGTCGCGCAGCAGATCGACGCGGGCATAGGTCATCGGCCCGGGGAAGGGAATGGCGGCCAGCACCTGCTCGGCCAGTGCGTACTCGGCGGCGTCGGGTACACGCGCGGTGATCGATTCAGGCGCAAACAGTGCATTGGTGGCCTCGGCATTGATGCCCAGCATCGGGCCCTTGCGGAGTGCATGCGAGTAACGGCCGCCGAAGTACACCAGCGCCGTTTCACCGGCCTCATCAACCCGTTCCAGATAGGGCTGCACCAGCACATCGCGGCCGGCGTCGAGCAGCTTCCGGGCATGGGCGCGGGCGCCTGCCAGGTCGTTGCGGAAGCGGCGGGCATCGCGCGAGCCGGCGCCTATGGCTGGCTTCACCACCAGCTCCGGCAACTCGACAAATTCGATGGCATCGCCCGGTCGCAGCAAGGTCGAGGGCACGATCGCCACACCCTTCCGGGCCAGATCCAGCAGATAGCCCTTGTGGGTATTCCAGCGCACCACGTCTGGCGGGTTGAGCAGACGCGTCTGACTCGACACCCGGGTGATCCAGTCGCCGAACTCGGCATAACGATCGATGTAGTCCCAGGTCGAACGCAACAGTGCCAGGCGATAGCGCGACCAGTCCACGTCCGGATCGTCCCAGTCACAGATCTCGAAGTCGATGCCGCGCGCGGCCAGCGCGGCGCCGAGGAGTGGCAGGTCTTCATCGAGCGCGCGAGCGGCGCGGGCACTGACCAGGGCGAGCATGGGTGGTCCACGGAAAACGGGGGCGGGAAGCATCAGTCGCCGCCGCCCGAACTGCAAGGCATGGAATCGACGGCGGCGCGGACGTGCTGGCGAGGCGCCACTGCATTATGCTTGTGGCTCCAGCGGGCGGGGGCGCGTCATGACCGACTTGATCAGGCTCTACAGCTATTGGCGTTCGAGCGCCGCGTACCGGGTACGGATCGCGCTGAACCTCAAGGGACTGGCCTATGACTACCAGCCGGTGCACTTGTTGGCTGCAGGCGGCGAGCAGCGCAGCGAGAACTATGCCCAACTCAATCCGCAGAAGCTGATCCCCGTGCTGGTGGACGGTGAGCGGGTCATCCGCCAGTCGATGGCCATCATCGAATATCTGGCCGACGTCTACCACGGCGCCGGCTACGTGCTGATGCCGGCCAACGCCCGTGAGCGCGCCCGGGTGCGCGGCATTTCCCAGGTCATCGGTTGCGATATCCACCCGCTGAACAATCTGCGGGTGCTGGACTACCTGCAAAGCGAACTCGGCGCCGATCTGGCCCAGAAACAGGCCTGGATGCGCCACTGGATGAGCGAGGGCTTTGTGGCGCTGGAGGAGCTGCTCGGCAACAATCCGTCCACCGGCGAGTTCTGCGAGGGCGATGAGCCGACGATGGCCGACTGCTGCCTGATCCCGCAGGTCTACAACGCCCTGCGCTATGGCATGGACATGGCGCCCTATCCCACCGTCAACCGCATCTACGAGCGCTGCCTGCAGATGTCCGAATTCGATCTGGCACAGCCGGAGAAGCAGCCCGACGCCCCGCGCTGAGTCGGCGATGGTGATGGCTGAGGGCAGCAGAGAGGTCCGATCGACCTGCGGGCGCTGGCCGAAATGGGTCAACTGCCACTTGCAAGCTGGTCCAACGCCGCCGTGATCGCCCCCTGGTTGTTGCTGCTCGCGGCCCTCACCTATCTGGTGGCGTTGTTTTCGGTCGCTGCCTGGGGAGATCGCCGTGCCCGACTGACCAGCCAGCCAGCCCTGCGCGCGTGGATCTACAGCCTGGCGCTCGGGGTCTATTGCACCACCTGGACGCTGTACGGCGCGGTCGGCACGGCGCGCGGCAGCGGCTGGGCCTTCCTGCCGATCTATCTCGGCCCGATCCTGATCTTCGCCTTCGCCAGCGGCCTGCTGGAGCGGCTGGTGTTGATCGCGCGCCAGCAGAACATCAGCTCGATCTCGCATCTGATCTCGGCGCGCTTCGGGCGCTCGCGGCCACTGGCCGCATTGGTGACGATCATCGCCTTGTTCGCCGCCGTGCCCTATGTGGCCCTGCAGTTCAAGGCCATCAGCGCCAGCATCCAGGTATTGGCACCGGCCAGCAGCGATCATGGCAGCAGCCTGTACACCGATACCGCGCTCTACGTGGCGGTGACCATGGCCCTGTTCGCCATGCTCTTCGGCGCCCGCGAGGCCAGCGCCACGGCACACCGTCGCGGCCTGTTGGTGGCGGTGGCGCTGGAGTCGGTGGTCAAGCTGGCGGCGCTGATCGTGGTTGCGCTGCTGGCCCTGGTGCTCGGCAAGAACGCCTGGCCGGGAGCGCTGGCGCGCGTGGCTGCCGACCCGGTGTGGTCGCCCGAGCAATTTGGCACGCTGACCTTTCTCACCCAGACCCTTCTCGCCGCCTGCGCCATCTTCTGTCTGCCGCGGCAGTTCCAGGTTGGGGTGGTGGAGTGCACCGATCCTGCCGATCTGAAACTGGCGCGGCGGGTATTCATCGGCTATCTGGTGCTGGTGTCGATCTGCGTGCTGCCGGTGGCCTGGCTGGCGCAGGACCTGGTCCCGGCTGGGAACCCCGATCACCTGCTGCTGCGCCTGCCCCTGGAAAACGGCCATCCCGGCATCGCCATGCTGGCCTTCATCGGTGGTCTGTCGGCGGGTACGGCGATGGTCATCGTCGTCTGCGTGGCACTGTCGACCATGATCAGCAACGATCTGCTGATGCCGCTGCTGATGCGGATACGGTCGCTGCGACTGCAGCAGAACGCCGATCTGTCCGCCTGGGTGCTGGGCTGCAAGCGGGTGTCGATTGCGCTGCTGGCGGCATTGGCTTTCGCCTTCTATCGCATCGACGGTGGCAGCGGCACGCTCGCCAGCTACGGCTTGCTGGCTTTCAGCGCCGTCGCCCAGTTCGCCCCGGCGCTGGTGGCCTCGCTGTACTGGCGCAATGCCAGTCAGCGCGGCGTGGCCTGGGGCCTGGCCGGCGGTTTCGCGGTCTGGATCTACACCCTGCTGCTGCCGCAGCTGTCGCTGGCGGGTTGGGTTGGCGGCGAATTCCTGCAAAAAGGCCCGTGGGGATTTGCACCGCTGGCGCCGCAGGCGCTGCTGGGCGTGGCCGGGCCCGATCCGCTGACCCACGGCACGCTCTGGTCCCTGCTGGTGAATTCGGCGCTGCTGATGGCGGTGTCGCTGCGACAACGACCGCATCTGGGCGAACGCCTGCAGGCCACGGCCTATCTGGACCCCTACGCGCTGCGGGCCAGCGCCGTGCAAGAGCTGGTGCCGCATGTGCACCTGCGCGATCTGGTGGAACTGGCGCAGCGCATCCTCGGACGGGAATCGGCGACTGCCGCCTTCGAGCGCTTTTTCCTCACGCACCAGCGCGACCCTGATCTTTCGGCCCCGGCTGACCGCAGGGCGCTACAGTTCACCGAGCGGCTGCTGGCCGGTGCCGTCGGCCCCGGCTCGGCGCGGCTGATGCTGACCTCGGTACTGCGCGGCAGCGGTCTGGAGCTGGGCGAGGTGGTCTCGGTGCTGGACGAGACCAGCCAGGCTCTGCGCTTCAACCGCGAACTGCTGCAGACCACCTTCGAGCACATGAGCCAGGGCATCAGCGTGGTCGATGGCGAGATGCGTCTGGTGGCCTGGAATCGGCGCTACAGCGAACTCTTCGACTATCCCGACGGCATGCTCTTCGTCGGTCGGCCGGTGGCCGACCTGATTCGCTACAACGCTGAGCGCGGCCAGATCGGACCCGGTGATGTCGACGATCAGGTGGAGCGTCGACTGGCCCATATGCGCGCCGGCAGTTCGCATCGCTATGTGCGCGAACGTGCTGATGGCCATGTGGTGGAAATGCGCGGCGAACCCCTGCCCGGCGGTGGCTTCGTCATGAGTTTCAACGACATCACCGAATTCAAGCGCGCCGAGGACGCCCTGCGCGAAGCCAACGAGCATCTGGAAGATCGGGTCGAACAGCGCACCTTCGAGTTGCGGGCCTCGCTGAAGGCGCAGGAGCAGGCCCGGCGGCTGGCCCAGGCGGCGCAGGAAACGCGCACCCGCTTCATCGCTGCTGCCAGCCATGATCTGTTGCAGCCGCTGTCGGCCGCGCGCCTGTTCCTGTCTTCCCTGCGGGATGACCCACGCCTGGGGACGGACGCCAGCGGACTGGTCGATCGGGTCGATTCCTCCTTGTCGGCCGCCGAGGAGATGCTGGACGGACTGATCGATCTGGCGCGACTGGATGCCGGCGTGCTGGAACCCGAGATGCAGCCCTTTGCCCTCGGCGAGTTGTTCGAGTCGATGCAGTCGCAATTTGCCTCACTGGCGCAAAGTCGGGGCCTGCGACTACGCTTTCTGGCCACGCGGCTGGTGATCCACAGTGATCGCAAACTGCTGCGGCGAATCCTGCAGAACTTCATTTCCAATGCGCTGCGCTACACCCGCAAGGGTGGTGTGGTGGTAGGGGCGCGTCGTCAGGGTGAGCGCGTGCGGATCGAAGTCTGGGACAGCGGTCCGGGCATCCCCGACACGGTCCGCTCCCGGGTATTCAGTGATTTCGAGCGTGGCCCCGAGGGCTCGCCCTGGGGCGAGCGCGGCCTGGGACTGGGTCTGGCGGGTTGCATGCGTCTGGCGCACCTGATGGGCGCGCAGCTGGACCTGCGCTCGCGCGCCGAACACGGCAGCATGTTCTTCGTCAGCGCCCGCCGGGCCGAACTGGCCAGCCGCGATCGCGCGAGCGCCGACGCCCAGACCGCCACGGCGAACCGGCAAGGCCTGCGGATCCTGGTGATCGACAATGAACCGGAGGTGCTGGAGGCCACGTCCGGTCTGCTCCAGCGCTGGGGCCATCAGGTGCAGACCGCATCCTCAGGGCTGCCGGCAGTGCAATTGTTGCAATCGGGCAGCTTTGATCTGGCGCTGGTCGATCACCAGTTGGACGGCGACGAGAATGGCATTGATCTGGTCCTGAACTGGCGCCGGATCGGCTGCGCACCCGCGGCCATCGTCATGGTCAGCGCCGATCGCAACGAGGCCTTCCTGAAAGCTGCTGCCGCAGCGCGACTGCCGGTGCTGCACAAGCCGGTCAAACCAGCAGCGCTGCGGGCGATGATGGCCTCGGTGTGTCAGGCCGCCTGACCAGGTCTGATCAGCGGCTTTGAGGAGGGACGCGCGCCTGGGTGGCCGCTCTTGATCTGCCAGAGGCGCAAGAGCGGCGCCGCAGCGCGGCGCCCTCCACAGCAACGGCCCGAACAGTCCTGAGGTGATGGACGAAGTTCATGGAAGCCCGCAATGGCGCGAGCGGCATATTCATCGCACCCGCGGCATACTCGGCGGCCCCGCGATGTACTGAAGCTGCCATGCGCGCCTTTCTGACCCTGCTGGTATTCACCGTGAGCACTGCCTGCGCTGCACCCGATCCGCATTCCTACGCCAACATCGATGCGGTGCGGGTGAGCCATGCGCACCTGGATCTCGCGGTGTCCTTCGAGCGCCGCGAGCTCTCCGGATTTGTCGATCTGGATCTGCTGCGCAAGGATCCGGCCGCCACCGAGGTAGTGCTGGACACGCGCGAGCTGCACATCGATCAGGTACTCGCCGTCGATGCCCAGCAGCGCTACACGCCGACCGCCTTCAGCCTGTCCAGGGCCGATCCGATTTTCGGTCAGGCGCTGCGCATCGAGCTTCCCCAGGGCGTCGAGCGCATCCGCGTCCGCTACCGCACCTCGCCGGATGCCAGCGGCTTGCAGTGGTTGCCGCCGGAGCTGACCGCCGGCAAGAAACAGCCCTTCCTGTTCACCCAGTCGCAGGCCATCCATGCCCGCTCCTGGGTGCCGATCCAGGACACGCCCGCGGTGCGCTTCAGTTATTCCGCCCGCATCAGCACACCGCCAGGACTACTGGCGCGGATGAGTGCCAACAACAATCCGCTTGATGCCGCCAATGGCGACTACCGCTTCATCATGCAGCAGGCGATTCCGAGCTACCTGCTGGCCTTGGCCGTGGGCGAGCTCAAGTTCGCTGCCTTGGGCGAGCGCAGCGGCGTGTATGCAGAGCCCAATGTGCTCGAAGCGGCCGCCTACGAGTTCGAAGACACCGAGCGCATGATCGAGATCACCGAGTCGCTGTACGGCCCCTATCGCTGGGGCCGCTACGATTTGCTGGTGCTGCCGGCCTCCTTTCCCTTCGGCGGCATGGAAAACCCGCGACTGACCTTCCTCACGCCCACCGTGATCGCTGGCGACCGCAGCCTGGTGGCGCTGATTGCCCACGAGCTGGCGCATTCCTGGTCGGGCAATCTGGTCACCAATCGCAGCTGGGATGATTTCTGGTTGAACGAGGGCTTCACCACCTACGTCGAGAACCGCATCGTCGAAGCGGCCTTTGGCAGCGAGCGTGCCGACATGGAGCGGCAACTGGCCGAACGTGATCTGCAGGAAGAGCTGGAAGCGTTGTCGGAGGCCGATCAGCATCTGCGCCTGGATCTGCGCGGGCGCGATCCGGATGACGGTCTGACCGAGGTGGCCTACACCAAGGGCATGGTCTTCCTGCGTTTTCTGGAACAACGATTCGGGCGCGAAGTCTTCGATCCCTTCGTCCGAGCGTGGTTCGACCGGCATGCCTTCGGCACAGTCGGAACCAACGACTTCCTCGCCTTCCTCAAGTCCGAGCTGCTTGATCGCCATCCCGGCAAAGTCAGTGGCGAGGAGTTGGCAGCTTTCATCGAGGGCCCGGGTCTGCCGGACTTCGCGCCGCGCACCCACGCCACCCGCTTCGATGCCATCGACGCCGCGCGCAGCGACTGGCTCTCGGGCAAGACAGCGCTTGCGGCCATCGACACCAGCGCCTGGAGCACCCAGGAATGGATGCGCTGGATCGAAGGACTGCCCGAATCGACGACGCCGGCGCAGCTGGCCGAGTTCGACCTGGCCTATCAGGTGAGCATGGTCGGCAACAGCGAGATCGCCTTCGCCTGGTACATGAAGGCCATCGAACACGACTACCGCCCGGCCTTCGCACCGATGCAGGATTTCCTGCAGCGCATCGGTCGCCGCAAGTTCGTACTGCCCCTGTACACCGCGCTGATGCGCAACCCGGGGCAACAGGATTACGCCCGCAAGGTCTACGCCAGTGCCCGCGGCAGCTACCACCCGATCACCCGCGCCAGCGTCGATGACGTGATGCGGTAGGGAAGCTCTGAACAAGTCGATACCGTCATTCCAGCGCAAGCGGGAATCCAGTGCTTTCAGGTTCTTGCGCATGCGTGGATTCCCGCTTTCGCGCGCTTTCGCGGGAATGACGACTTGTTGTGCCGGGCGTGGGGGCAGCGGGCAGGTTTCCAATCCTGACTCAAGCTCTGACCGTGAAGCGAGCTTGGTCCCCTGCCCCCTGCCCCGCTTGCCTAGCCCGCATTTCTCACACCCCCTCGCTTCAACGGTTGCGGGACGTTGTTTCTTGCGGTGGTTGAAGATCGTTCGTCCGCACCGGCGGCAGAACGGCGCTTGGTGTTCGATTTCCGCTCATTTTGGCGCGGGATGCCGTGGCTTTTCTTGCTGATTTGTTTGACTTTATTGCCCGCCGCCGACGGCCGTAGCCCCGGAAGGGGCCGTTGACGCAGGATCGCTGGTTTCAATCAGCCGCTGTCGGCAAGACGAGCGTAGCTGGCGCTCCACAAGTCCTGGTACGGGAAACTCGACGCCATCGCGATACGAACCCGACGAACGCTCCGAACGACCCAGGCGCCGATCTTCAGCAACTTCAAACGCAGCGTGCCGCAGGTTGCCTGAGCCAATTCAGTGCCGGCGAGTGCTTTTCGCCGCAGCGCGTCCATCAGGACATAGGCAAACGACGACAACCACAGACGCAACTGGTTGCCGAGCATGGTGGCCGTCGACGTGCGATCCGCGAACAGGTCCCCTTGGCATTCCTTGATGCGGTTCTCCATCTCCCCGCGAGCGCAATACAGATCTTCGTACAGCGCTCGCGCTGACCACGTCTCGGATGTCAGCGAGGTCACCACAAAGCGCGGATTGCTTAGACCCGGTAACTGCTCTGCCTTGCCCACCACGCGGCGCTCACGACTCCAACTCTTGCGCGTCGAATAACGGAAATCCGTGAACTCCCGCTCCGCCTTTCCGCTGCGCGCCTGGCGCGCCTGAGCCCGCGCCAAAGCCGGCTCGAGCACCTCGATCAAACGCGCGTTCTTGGCCAGTCCAAACACGTAGTCAACGGCGTTGCTCTCGCACCACGCCATCAGCTCCTCGCGTGCAAAACCGCTGTCCGCCCGAAGCGTGATCCGCACCTTGGGCCAGCGCTTGCGGATCTGTCCCACCACCCGATCCATCTCTTCAACCGCGCCCGCGCTGCCGTCGATGTTCGACCGGCGCAGCTTCGCTGCCAGCAGATGCTTGCCGCAAAACACGTACAACGGCAGGTAGCAGTAACCATCGTAATAACCATGAAAGAACCGCCCCTCCTGATCCCCATGGAGCGGGTCGTCGGTCGCATCCAAATCCAGAACGATCGACTCCGGCGGCGTCTCGTGCGCCTCAAAAACAAATCCACAAACAACGACTCGATCTGCTCCGGATGATGCGCAATCTTTCGATAACGCTCACCCGGCGTCGCCTTCGGCGCATGCTCCAACCGATTCAGCGTTGACTTGCCCGCCAACGGCGCACAGTCCTTGCGCTGCGCTTTGAGCTTGCCCGCCAGCACCGCCAACACCGGATCGTGCCGCAACTGATCGTGATCGTTCAGATCCTCGTAGCCCAGTGCGATCCCAACCACACGCTGCATCACCAGCGTCCGCACCGAATGCTCGATCAACTCGGGATCTCGACCATCTTGAAAGCACCCGGCCAGCCGATCCATGAGCTTGATCGAATCATCGACGCGACCCAGAAGCAGTGCGCCCGCATCCGACGTGATCTCGCCGCCATCAAATCCGGCAACCACCTGACGACCATCCACTTGCTCAAAAATCGTGCTCGTCGCGCTACACTGTGTCGGCATCGGGGTTCTCCGCAAATCTCAGCTAAGTTGTTCTCGCAACTCAACTTTATCTGATTTGAGAACCCCGGTGCACTACTTAGTGTGAGAAATGCGGGCTAGGGCGCAAAGCAGCCAGATGTCCGTTGGGCAATGAGAGCGACGCGGGCCAGCACACGGCGGCCCCTGTATCTTTGCGGCGACTCCGGGCCGGACCGAATGCCATGACCACCGTGCACCACCCCGAAATCCCGCTGGCCGAACGCCTGATCTTCGCGCTGGATGTGGCCGACCTTGATCAGGCCAGGCAATGGATCGCGCGCCTGGGGGATGCCGTCAGTCATTACAAGATCGGACTGGAACTGCTCAGCAGCGGTGGCTATTTCGAGCTGCTGGCCGAACTCAAGGCCGCTGGCAAACGCGTGTTCGCCGATCTCAAGCTGCACGATATTCCGGCGACCGTGGCCGCGGCCGTCGCCGGCATGGCCCGCCATCAACCTGATCTGCTGACCCTGCACGCCTATCCAGCCGCGATCAAGGCGGCGGCTGGCCAGGCCGGATCCATGCGCCTGCTGGCGGTCACGGTGCTGACCAGCATCAGTGAAGGCGAACTTCAGGCCAGCGGCGTGAGTCAGCCGCTCGCCAGCTGCGTATCGGCGCGCGCCGCCGAGGCCATTGCCGCTGGCGCCGCCGGGTTGGTCTGCTCCGGCCTGGAGGCCGCCCGCCTGCGCAGCGAACTCGGCTCGGCAGCGCTGATCGTCTGTCCGGGCATCCGCGCCAGCGCCGGCGGCGATGATCAGCAGCGCACCGTCGACGTTGCCACAGCCTTCGCCAACGGCGCCGACTACATCGTGGTTGGTCGCCCCATCCGCCAGGCCGAAGACCCCCGCGCCGCCGCGCAGGCCATACAGCGCACCATCGCCGAGATCTTTGCGTAGCAGGTATTTGCGGGGCACGGGGCACGGGGCACGGGGCACGGGAAAGGCTGCGGGCTTCGGGCTGTTGTGGGTCCAGACTTGTCTGGACCCACAACAGCCGCGTCATTGCGAGGAACGGAGTGACGAAGCAATCCAACGCTATTGACGCCATGCTTCTGGATTGCTTCGCTACGCTCTCCATGAACCCATGTCCTAGGTCATTGAATTCCCATATTCCGGCAAGAGCCGGCTTTTGTAGCCCAAAGTGCGCGTAGCGCTCTCCGGGAGGTGACGCCAAAGAGCCCCGCTGAGCCGCTGCGCGGCACAACGGGCTACGCGCACCAGGCGGGTTCATGGCCCGTGCGCGGTGTCGGGCCGACACAGGTGGCTCGCAATGACGCCATCCCCGGCGGGAGTCTCGGTGTGCCGTCCTGCCCTCTTGCCAGTGTCCCGTGCCCCGTGTCCCGTGCCCCGTGCCCCGTGCCCCGTTCACCACCTTAGCGCACTTACCTAAGGTGTTGACTTAGGAATATCATCTAACTTACTATCAATACACACATTGCTGTGACGATTACAGCCAGCGCAGGAAGCGCTCATAACAACAAGGCCGAAAAGGCCCATAAAGGCGGAGGCCCTCTCCGCCTTTTTCTTTGGTGAATCGACGGGACGGCCCGGCAGAGCTTCGGGCGCGGCCAGAGGGGACGACCCCGGTTCTCACCGAACATTCCCTGGTTCATTGATTTGTTGAGCTGCAAGGAAGGGGCAAGGGGCAGGGGGCAGGTGTCCAATCACGACGCATGATCTGACCGTGCCGCGACGTGGGTCCCCTGCCCCCCGCCCCCCGCCCCTGATTGAGGCGCGAACAAGCGCACTGCCAGAGGCGACCCGGACGCTCGCTTAACGCACTTGGCGTTTGCGCACGATCTCGTCTCCGGGCTAGAGTCCCGCCCTGCAGCTGCCGTTGAGGCCGCCTTGGTGCGCCGGATCTCGGATCCGGAGCGCATCGACCGGCAGGCACTGCCCCCTTTTCGATACTCAGGAGTTTCCCCATGTCCTTCCGCCATTCCCTGATTGCCGTCGCGCTTGGCTGCGCCCTGCTTGCCGGTTGCGGCAAGGATGAACCCGCGCCGGGCGCGGCACCGGCTGAAAAAGCCATGGTCGCCACCCAGGCTACCGCCTCAAGCGCACTGGAAACTCAGGTCAAGGCCTTTCGCAACAATGATCTGAAGGCGCTGCTGCAGGCGTCGATGCCGCCGGCTGAGCTGGAGCGCATCCGCGCTGACTGGGACAAGCAGCGCGCCGAGCCCATCACCGACGAAGAGCGCGCCGAGTTCGCCGAGAGCTGGGGCAAGATCACGGCGCCCGACGGCGTCGACAAGATCATGGCTGAGATCGAGCCGCAGCTGGCCGAAATGAAGCCGCAGCTGGCCGGCATCATCGGCATGGGTCAGGGCATGGCCACGATGAGCATTCAACAGAGCACCGAGCTGACCGATCAGCAGAAGACGCAGGCCACGCAATTCATGAACGGCCTGTCGGGCTGGCTGACCAAGACCGATTTTGCCGATCCGGCGCTGATGCGCAATGCCCTTACGGCGTTGGCCGAGGGTCTGCGTGCAACCGGCATTACCAAGCTTGATGACATCAAGGCCCTGTCCTTCGACGAGATGCTGGTCAAGGCCGGCCCGGCTGTCGGCGGTGTCAAGAACGCTCTGGCCGCCTATGGCTTCTCGCTCGATGCCATCGCCGACAGCGTCAAGACCGAGGTCGTCAGCGAGACCGGCGACGTCGCCAAGCTCAAGGTCAGCTACGCGCTGTTCGATGCGCCGCTGAGTTTCGAGAGCGAGATGAAGAAGGTTGACGGCAAGTGGTACGGCAAGGACATGCTGGAGCAGATCGAGAAGGCCAAGGCCGAAGAAGCCGCCGCCGCTGCGGGCGGCGATGAAGACGGCGACGACGACGCCTCCGACGAGTAAGCTCAAGCGTCAGCACAAGCTGACCGTCGACCACTGCTTTGGCGCGGGCACCAGCGGCCCGCGCTAAGCTTGCGTCTGTACCCCGCAATCAGCCATACCCGCATGAGCGAAGCGAATATCGTCGTCAAGGCGCCATGGTTCCGACGCGCCCTGCTGGCGCTGGTCGATACCGTGCTGCACCCCTTTCTGCGGCTGACCCGGATCACGCCGGAGACCGATCAGCCGCCCTTTGATCCGGGCAAGCCGGTCTGCTACATCCTGGATCGGCAGGGCCTCTCGAATGTGGCCATCCTCGACCGCGCCTGCCGCGAAGCCGGCTGGCCACGTCCAATCGATCCTCTGCCACTGGCCACCCTGAGCCGGCCGCCGCCGGCGATCTTCGCCATCGAAAAACGCACGGGCTGGCTGCTCAACCGACGCCAGCTGCGCGATCGCACGGTGCGACTGGAGCGCCTGCTCGGGGCGATCCGCCGCGATCCCGATGTGCAGGTGCAACTGGTGCCGGTTTCGATCTTCGTGGGTCGCGCGCCGGACCGCAGCGCCGGCTGGTTCAAGGTGCTGTTCAGTGAAAACTGGGTGGTGGTGGGCCGCTTCCGGCGGCTGCTGGCGATTCTCTTCAACGGCCGCAACACGTTACTGCAGTTCAGTCCCCCGGTGACGCTGGATCAGGCCATCGGCGAGAGCGAGGACCTCAAGCGCGCAGCGCACAAGCTGTCGCTGCTGATGCGCGTGCATTTCCGGCGCATTCGTGGCGCGGTGATCGGGCCCGACCTTTCACACCGGCGCACGCTGGTGGGCGATCTGCTGCGCGCCGATGCGGTACGCGCCGCGATTGCCGCCCAGGCCAACAAGGAAAAGGGCGGTTACAAGGCGGCGGCCAAGAAGGCCAACGCCTATGCCCGTGAGATCGCCGCCGACTATTCGCATCCGGTGGTGCGCTCGCTGAGTTTCATCCTGCAGGGCTTCTGGAACCGCATCTACGACGGTGTGACCCTGCACCATTTCGACGCCTTCCGGCAGCGGGCGCCCGGCTATGAAGTGGTCTACGTGCCCTGTCACCGCAGCCATATCGATTATCTGCTGTTGTCCTATCTGCTGTATCGCAATGGTCTGGTGCCGCCGCATATTGCCGCTGGCGTCAATCTGAACCTGCCGGTGGTCGGGCCGATCCTGCGACGTGGCGGTGCCTTCTTCCTGCGCCGCAGCTTCAAGGCCAATGCGCTGTATTCGGCGGTGTTCAGCGAATACGTGACCCGGCTGGTGCGCCAGGGTGTGGCCCTGGAGTACTTCATCGAAGGCGGTCGCAGCCGTACCGGCCGGCTGCTGCCGCCGCGCGCCGGCATGCTGGCGCTGACCGTGCGCGCCTTCCTGCGCGAACGCGCGCGGCCGGTGCTGTTCCAGCCGGTCTACATCGGCTACGAGAAGCTGATCGAGGGCAAGTCATACCTCGGCGAACTCTCCGGACAGCCCAAGGCCAAGGAATCGTGGATCGGGCTGCTGCGCTCGCTGTCGGTGCTGCGCCACCGCTACGGCCGCGTGGTGGTCAACTTCGGCGAGCCGATCGAACTCGATCAGGTGCTGCAGGATCACGCCCCCGACTGGCGCGAGCAGCAGACCGGCGAGAACGACCGGCCGGCCTGGTTCTCGTCGGCTGTTGACGACCTCTCCCACCGCATTCTCGAAAACATCAACGGCGCGGCCGATTTGAATCCGGTGGCGCTGCTGGCGCTGGTGATCCTCGGCACCCCCAAGCACGCCATCGGCGAAGCCGATCTGGTCGCCCACCTGCAGATATTCCTGGACCTGGCCCGCGAGCTGCCGTTCAGCGATCGCATCACGATCACCACCATGACGCCGACCGAGATCGTCGCCTACGGCGAGAGCATGGGCTGGATCGGGCGGCTCAAGCACCCGCTCGGCGATGTCCTCAGGGCTGAGGGTGATCAGGGCGTGCTGTTGTCCTATTACCGTAACAACGTCACCCATGTGTTCGCGGCGGTGTCCTGGGTGGCGTGCTGCCTGCTCAACACCCGCCGACTGTCGCGACAGGGTCTGGGGCGCCTGGGGCGCATGGTCTATCCCTTCATCAAGACCGAGCTGTTCCTGCCCTGGGATGCCGACGGTTTCGTCGAGCGCATCGATGCTGCCGCCGATTTCATGGCCCAGCGCGGACTGGTCAATGTCGACAGCGAAGGCGGCTGGATCTCACGCCCGGCGGATGGCGGCGACGCCTTCTTCGGCTTGCGCGTGCTCGCCCACAGCCTGCTGCAGACCTTCCAGCGCTATTACGTGGTTATCGCCGTGCTCGGCAAGAATGGCCCCGGTGTGCTGTCATCGGGCGAACTGGAAACCCTGTGTACCGTCACCGCTCAGCGCATGGCCCTGCTGCACGAGCTGTCCGGCCCCGAGTTCGGCGATCGCGCCCTGTTCAAGAGTTTCATCCAGATGCTCAAGGCCGAAGGCATCGTCAGCGTCGACGACAACGGCAAACTGACCTTCGGCCCAGAACTCAACCAGCTCGGCTCCGACGCCCGCATCATCCTCTCGCGCGAGTTGCGCCAGGGCATCGTGGCGATCACGCCGGAAGCGCGGGCGCAGCTGGCGCCGCCGGAGCCACAGCCAGACACGAACACGACGCCCAGTCTGGAAGGCCCGGACAAGCCCGGCGCCTGACCGCAGATTCTCGCGCCCAAGGAGGGGCGCGCCGCGCGAATCGGGCCAGGTTTCACACCCCGGCCGGTGGGCTGACGTTATCCTCGGGTTCTGTCGATCGGACGCCCCGGGGATACTCATGCTGCGTTTTGCTCTGCTTCTGACCGCCATGCTGGTGGCTCCTTGCGCCTTGGCGCAGACGCCGCCACCAGATCTGACCCTGACCCAGATAGTCGCGCCTGGTGCCGTGAGTCAGCCCCTTGCCGTGCGTCACGCTGGCGATGGCTCAGGCCGAATCTTCATCGTGCAGAAGAACGGCGTCATCCGCGTGTACAAGAATGGCGCGCTCGTGGCCACGCCCCTGCTGACGATATCGGTGGCTACTTCCAGCGAGCAAGGACTGCTGGGCCTGGCTTTTCACCCGGACTACGATGGCGTCAACGAGCGCCGCTTCTATGTGGCCTACACCCAAACCACCTCCGGCAACCCGCAGGCCATTGCCGAGTTCCGAACCACCGTCGGCAACCCCGATGTGGCAGATCTCACGTCGCGGCGGGAAGTCATCCAGGTGCCGGATGTGGCTGGCAACCACAACGGCGGCGACATTGTGTTCGGTCCTGACGGCTACCTGTACTGGTCGATGGGCGATGGCGGACCGCAGGGCGATCCCAACGGCTTTGCCCAATGCCTGTGGAAGAAGCCGCTGGATGGCACGCCGTCGAATTGCTCACCGGGCGGCGGCACCAACTACTTCCTGCTGGGCAAGATCATCCGCATCGATCCCACCCAGACCACTGCCAGTGCCAGCAGCGAGATGTGCGCGGCGACCGCCGGACAGCCGGCCGGCTATCGCATCCCGCCGGACAATCCCTTTGTCGGCAGCAACCAGACCTGCGACGAGATCATGCACTACGGCATGCGCAATCCCTGGCGCATCAGCTTCGACAAGGTCACCGGTGATCTGTTCATCGCCGACGTTGGCCAGAATGCCTGGGAAGAAGTCACCTACCTGCCCGCCGGTTCCTCGGGCGTGAATCTGGGCTGGAAGTGCTTTGAAGGCACCACGACATTCACCACCGCCGCGCCCTGCAATGTGCCGCTCGTGAACTATCTGCCTCCATTCCAGACCTATCAGCACCTGTCGGGGCGTTGCTCCATCACTGGCGGCTACCGCTATCGCGGCCCGATCGGCGCGCTGCGGGGCACCTACATCAATTCCGACTACTGCACCGGCGAGCTGTACTTCTCCACCCGTGCGGCGAACGGCACCTGGTCGCCTGGCCTGACCCAGGTCAACGTCTGGCAGGACACGCCCTACAGCATCGCCGGCTTCGGTGAGGATGAGGCCGGCAACGTCTACGTCACCAACATCGGCGGCGGCGGCGTCTACGTATTCACCTCGGCCAGTGACAACAGCGCCATCTTCGAACACGGCTTCGAGGGCTGAAGCGACCCGACCATCGTCGGCTCCTGTGGGCGTAGCCCGTTGTGCCGCGCAGCGGCTCAGCGGGGCTCCTCGCGTCACTGCCCGGACAGCGCTACGCGCAGTTCGGGCTACAAGAGCTTGGGTTCCGGGCCTTCGTAACGCGTAAGGTGGAATCTTTTGTAGGCCGATTGCCGATGGCCCGGAGACGATTTCGACCACACGCGAGTCGGGCGGCGGGATCCGCCTGCGAAATGCCCCGCTCATTGCCACCACGTCGCGGGCGGGTCCCGCCCTACGCCGGCCGCGACTGGCTTTCGCTGCGACGGTTTTCGACGAAAACTGATGTGTTAGCATCAGATGCATGCGCACCACACTCGACATCGATGAAGACGTGCTGCTGGCAGTGAAGGATCTGGCTCAGCGCCAGAAGAGTACTGCCGGTGCGGTGCTGAGCGCACTGGCGCGGATGGGCTTGCAGGCCAGGACTTCGGCCGTGGCTGAATCCTCGCCGCGCTACGGTTTTGCGCCCAAGCCCGGCAGCGGCGTCACCGTGAGCAATGCCCAGATCAACGCCCTGCGCGAAGCGCTGGGCGAGGACTAGCCGGATTGCGTGCGCTGTTCGATGTGAATGTGCTGATTGCGCTGCTGGATGGGGCGCATCAGCATCACGCGCTGGCCTGGAACTGGCTGGACGCCAATATCGCTCACGGCTGGGCCTCGTGCCCCATCACCCAGAACGGCTACCTGCGCATCGTTTCCCAGCCGAATTATCCGAATGCCACCAGCCTCTACGACGCCATGGCGCGACTGCGCGGCGCCACCAATGCGCCGCACCATGAACTCTGGCCCGATTCGATCAGTCTGCTGGATGAAAACCATGTCGATTCGAGTCGTGTACATGGGCCAAGGCAGCTGACCGACGTGTACCTGCTGGCGCTGGCCGTGAAACACCAAGGCCGGCTGGTGACCTTTGATCAGCGCATTGCGCTGAGCGCGGTACGCGGGGCGGCCGAAGAACATCGGGTAGTGCTGTAGCGTAGCCCGTTGTGCCGCGCAGCGGCTCAGCGGGGCTCTTCCGCGTCGCCGCCCGGACAGCGCTGCGCGCAGTTCGGGCTACAAGAGCATTTGTAGCCCGTTGTGCCGCGTAGCGGCTCAGGGGGACTCTTCGCGTCACCGCCCGGACAGCGCTGCGCGCAGTTCGGGCTACAAGAGCGCTTATGCCGATTTGGGCAACCAGCTGATGTCCACGCGGTGGCGTTCGGGTTGATCGGCGTCGATGCGTATGCCGATCTGCTCGCGATCGCCGATGAACTCGCTCGGATCGAACCACAGGTTCTCGCTCTGGAACATGTGCACCTTGCTGGTCACCGGATGTTGCCACTGGGCGCGGATGACCCAGGGCGAGCGGCCGTTGACCTTGAGGCTGGTGTTCTTGCCGACTTCCACGATGCGCGCCTGCACGGTCATGCCGCTGTGCTCCAGCCAGTCGTACATGCGCTTGCGGCGGATGGCGGACACGATCATGCCGATCGCCACTCCGCCAAAAACCAGCGTGAACACGCTGAGGATCGTGGCGACGAACCACTGTTCCATGAAGCTTCCGATCTGTCCGTCAGCGGGTCGATCGGGTCGGAACAGCACCTTCACCTTCTCACCCACATCGTAGCCGCGGCTGGAGGAGCGCACGCTGCCGACGATCTCGTAGCTGGCACCCGCGCCGCCTTCGGGCAGCGGCACGCTGTAGCGCACCCGTGGCGCGTACATGGTGCCGCCCTTGCTGCCGCGGGAGCTGACGAAGTCGATCACTTCGCCTTCGGTGGTGACGGCGCCATCACGAAAGTTGAGCGTGTGGCGAATGACAAAGAAGTCGGCAACGGCCATGGCCAGGCCAACCAAGCCGAAGATCACGATGAACCAGCGCATGTCGCTCTCCGCCGCGGTGCCGATACATTAGTCTACGAAAGCCATCGCCACTTGGGCCGGTCTAGCTTGCCATGGATGCCAAACGTAGCGAATTCGATCAACTGGTCCGGCGGCTTTCGCCCGATCTGTATCGCTTTGCCTTCTGGCTCTGTCACGACTCGGCGGTGGCTCAGGATCTGGTGCAGGAGACCTTCTTGCGGGCCTGGCGATCGCTGGCGGATCTGCGTGACGAGAAGAAGGCCAAGGCCTGGTTGATGACCATCGTGCGCCGTGAACACGCACGGTTGTTCGAACGCAAGGTGCCACCGCTGGACGACATCGCCGATGTCGTCGTTGAAGATCAGGACAGCCCAAGCGCACACGAGATGAGTGAGATCCAGGAGATGCGCGATGCCATCGGCCGCATCGACGAAAAATACCGCGAACCGCTGCTGTTGCAGCTGGTCGGGGGCTTCAGCTGCGACGAGATCGCCGAACAACTGGGGATCACCGCTTCGGCGGTCATGACCCAGCTGTTCCGTGCGCGCGCCAAGCTCAAGGCCTTGCTGCGCGGCGAGAGTCAGGGGACAGTCCATGAACTGCTCTGAGTTCCGCAGGCAACTGTTGATCGACCCGCGTTCGCCGGAACTGGCCAAGGCGGCACAGGCCCGCGTCTGCGATGACGCTGCCGCGCGCTTGACCGAAGCGCTGGCCTTCGAAAATCAGCTGGAAGCGGCGCTGGATGTGCCGGTGCCGACAGGCCTGGTGGATCGAATACTGGCGGCCGTGCCGGAGGATGCGGCGCAGGCTCAGCCGCCCGCGCGCCAGCGTTCCAGCGCGCGCTGGTGGCCCTTGGCGCTGGCGGCGTCGCTGGCGGTGGTGGCGCTGGTATCCACCAGTCTGCTGCGCGCGCCCAACCCCACCGATGAACTGATCGTCGCCAGCGTTGATCACCTGTCGCACGAGCCCTACGCGCTGACGCGGACCACGCGCGTGCCAGGGCCGCTGGTGGAGCGCATGTTCACCGAGGCCGGCCTGCGCGTGGATGAAAGCCGCTTGACCCTGAACTATCTGAACCGCTGTCCGCTGGACAAGCGCTGGTCGGTACACATGGTCATGCAGGCGCCGGAAGGCCCGGTGACGGTCATGTACCTGCCCAACGAGCCACGGGTGGAGCGCATGGACACCCGCCGCGACACAGTGGCCGTTCGCGCACTGCCCTTCGGTGATGGCGCGCTGGTGCTGCTGGCCGAAAGCAATCGCGATTTCGATGACATCGAGAACGCCTGGCACAGCGCAGCCGGCGAGGCCCTGGTGGTTGCGGCAGGGAGCTTGTAGCTGCCCCTGTGGAAGTCCCGGTCGCCCCTGGCGGTGCGCGTGTTCGCGCATCGAAGTGTGGGCGATCTCAGAGTTCATTCTTTTGTCCGCAAAGGACGCAAAGGACGCGAAGATTTCAATGGTTGTCCGGTTGAGCACGGTCTCTGGCGACACCGCCAACCGAAATCTTGGAATCGCCCTACTTTGCGTCCTTTGCGTCCTTTGCGTCCTTTGCGGAAAATTTTCTATTCAAGGACTTGCGACGTGTTTGGTGAGAGAGCGGCTTCAGCCGCGAACGGGCTGTCGCGGCTGAAGCCGCTCCCACAGAAGGGCGCCCGCACAGAAGGCGATACCCCGATCAGCGCGTGATCGGCATCACCCCGTACTCGCGGGCCGCCTCGATGTCGATGATCTGGTAGTCGGCGTTGTCCTCATCGTCAAAGGCATCCCCGGCGTCGTCGATCTGCTCCTGTCCCGCGGACAGCGCGGCCTCGAAATTGGCCAGCGAGGCTTCCAGGTCCACCGACAGTCCTGCGCGCCCCTTCAGATGGACCTTGACGTCCTCCGCCTTGGGCTGGACATCGCCGAGCATTGTGGTTTCGAGGTAGGCCATCTCGCTGCCCTCGGCATCCAGCGCAAACCCCAGCAGCATGTGCCCGGGCACCAGCACCAGCACCGGATCGATGTCGATCTTGCGCAGCACCGAGGCGATCAGCACGCTGCCATCGACGCAGTTGGCCTGGCTCATGGCCAGGGACTCGTCGATGAAGCGCACGTGCTGGCTCAGCACCTTGTCGTGGGCGCTGGCGGTGCGGGTGATCGAGGAATAGCGGATGCCGCGCTGCTGCAGCACATGCCAGATGGCGTAAACCTGCTTGAGCACGCTGTCGGCGTCTTCGCTCTGGTAGCCGTCGAACTGATCCACCACGCCGCTGTCCAACGCTTCCTTGAGGATGGCATCGACCGCCGGATGGTCTTCGTTGACGTAGGCGGCAAACAGCCAGTTGAAGTCCAGATCGTCGTCTTCGCCTTCCTCGTCGATGTAATAGAGCGCGTCATTGACCGAACGCACCCGCACCCGCTGGATGCGCGTGCCGAGCGACTGCCCGTCCAGGCTCAGTTCGAACTCGATATTGGCCGGGCGGGGCTGGCGGATAGCCGCCAGCGCCGGGAAATCCCAGGCCATGGTCGGGGCCAGGTTGAGACTCTGATCCAGATCCGGAATGGTTCCGGCCAGCCGACTGTCCCGGGCCAAGCCCGGCACCCGCACCACCAGTTCGAAGCGGGCGCCGGCCGGAGCGCCGGACAATTCAACGCCTATCAGCCCTTGCTGATCGCCCAGGACCGCCGGATCTGCATCGTCGGGATCGCTGGCCAGTGTGGCGGTGGCGATCTCGAGGCTGGGAAACAGCTGGTTGTAGGGCTCGACAAAGGGTTGCCAGCTCGGCGCCGCGTGGGCCTGCAGCGCGACCAGCCCCAGACAGAGCGAGATCCGTCTGAACATGCGCGCCCCGATCAGAGCACCGGCATGCGCAGCATCTGGCCGGGATAGATCTTGTCGGGATCCTTGAGCAGCGGCTTGTTGGCTTCGAAGATCTGCACATAGGCGCCGGATTTGCCGTAGTGCTTCTTGGCGATGGATCCCAGCGTGTCTCCCGCTTGCACGGTGTAGAAGCCGGCCGGCGTACCGGCCTGACCGGCGTCGATGCCGTCATCGACCTTCTCCACGCCGGCGACATTGCCCAGCGCCAGCAGCACCTTTTCCTTGTCTTCCTGGGTGCCGGCCTTGCCGATCACCTTGACCGTGGCCGAGGCGGCGTCGTACTCGACCTTGAGATCGGTGCTGGCCAGACCCTTGGCCTTGAGATGATCCAGCAAGGCGCCCGCCGTGTTGCCGGCCGTGGCCGCACCCAGGACTTTCTCGCCCGCCGACTTCATGAAATCCAGTACACCCATGGGCCTGCTCCGTTGATGATCCAGGCTGGAGCATACGCCAGCGAGGAGCACGCTTGCGGCGAGGGCGTCGTCGCTAAGATCTAGTCCTGAGGCAGGTCGTGGCCAGAAGCAGGCGCAGAGAACGCAAAGGAAGAGCAGAGAGAACGCGAAGAATGCCCGTCACGTCTTCGGGAAGCCCTGGATCGTCTGTCACTATCGGCCGGCGTGTCGGTCCGCCAGAACCCGTGTGTGAGTAGCGCGGCTCCGGCGCGCGGCGTATCGGGATGGGCGCGAGGGATGTTCGCGCCGGCGGCCGCGGCTTGGCCTGCCGGGCGCCGCGCGCTCGTCATCGCTGCGTGCAGCCCAAGCTGCCGGGCGCGCGGACCCGGCCTACTTCTGCAACCGGCGAACGCGGGCGGCTCTGGAGCGCAGTGCGGATATCTCACGCGGAGGCGCGGAGGCCGCGGAGAAGAGCCATAAGCCGGCAGTATGGATCGCACTTCTCCGCGCCTCCGCGCCTCCGCGCCTCCGCGTGATCCTGCGATTTTGCCCGTCACCTCGGCCAGGGCACTCGGCCGTAGCTTGCGGCGGTGCATCTGGATTGCTTCGCTACGCTCTCCATGAGCCCATATCGTAAGTAGTTGATGCGTCATTGCGAGGAGCGCAGCGACGAAGCAATCCAGGGTAGCGCCGCACACCACTGGATTGCTTCCCCCGGATCAAGTCCGGGGTCGCAATGACGCCGGGGGTTCATGGCCCGTGGGCAGTGTCGGGCTGATACAGGTGGCTGCCAATAACGCCGGTGCTGCATCGCCTCTCCATGAACTCATATCGTAAGTTGTTGATGCGTCATTGCGAGGAGCGCAGCGACGAAGCAATCCAGGGTAGCGCCGCACGCCCCTGGATTGCTTCCCCGGATCAAGTCCGGGGTCGCAATGACGCCGAGGGTTCATGGCCCGTGCGCAGCGTTGGGCCGATACAGGCGGCTCGCAATGACGCCGGTGCTGCATCGCCTCGGCTCCTGGGAGGGACGCGCGCCTGCGCGGCCGCTCTTGATCTCCGCTCGGCGCAAAGCGGCGCCGCAGCGCGGCGCCCTCCCAAGCGGGAAATTAGCGCTCGGCCCGGTAGGTATCCAGATGGCGCTGATGTTCGCTGCGGCCGATGTATTCGGGCACGACCAGTTCCAGCGGGGTGCGGCGGATGCCGAGTTCACCCAGTCCGTCGTGTTCGCTGGTGCTGTCGATGGCCAGTGACTTGTAGTTGTCGCTGGAGAAAGGCTTCAAGGCTGCCGGCAGTGCGTCGAACAGCAGACCCTGAATGCGCCCGAACAGATTCGGCAGGGGCAGCACCAGGCGCTTCACGCCCAACACCTTCGCGGTGTAGCGCACCAGTTCGGACAGGGTGTAGGTGCGCGGACCGACCAGCGGGTAGCTCTTGCCGACCGCCTCCTTGCTGCTCAACGCCGCCGCGAAGGCTGCGGCCACATCCTTGACGTACACCGGCTGGAAGCGGGCACCGGCGCGGGCCAGCGGCAGCACCGGCGCGATCTTCAGCAAGGGCGCGAAGCGGCAGAACAGACCGTCCCCCGGCCCGAAGATCACCGAGGGCTGGAACAGCGTCCAGTTGAGGCCCGAGGCCTTGACGTGGGCTTCGGCCTCACCGCGCGAGCGCAGATAGTGACTGTCGCCTTCGCCGGCGCACAGCGAACTCATTTGCAGCAGTCGCGAAACCTTGGCGGCCTTCATCGCAGCGATGACGGTGTCGGTGAGTTGGACGTGGGCGGTGTCGAAATCCTTGCCACCAAAGCCGTTGTTCTGGAGCACGCCGACCAGATTGATGACGGCATCGGCGCCGGCGAATCGTCGGGTCAACGCCGCCTGGTCGTAGACATCGGTGGACAGCGTGCGCACGCTCGGATAGATGCCGAGGTCGCGCTGCAGTTCGCGATTACGGCTGAGTACATCGATCTGGTGACCGGCCGCCTGCAGCTCGTGGACGATGGAGCGACCGACAAAGCCGGTGCCGCCGAGAATGACGATTTTCAGAGACTTGTTCATGAGGTCCGGTCCGGACAGTGATGCGTCAAGTATGCCGGGTGGAAGGGCGCCTGTATGGAGCAGGGTCAAATTGGCTGGGCGAGCATCGCAGTATCAGGGCTGCGGTGTACGAGGCTCTTGTAGTGCCGAGCTTGCTCGGCAGGATGTGCAGCACTCCAGTCGGGCGCAGATGCCAAGAGCACAAGCCAAGCCACGGCAGCGGAGCAAGCTCCGCTCTACGAAGGCGGAGCTCCGGTAGGGTAGAACCCGCGTAGCGGATTCCACCATTCACCCTCGCCGCAGGGTTAGCGGCGGATACGCCTTTGGCGGATCCGCCCTACGATTACATCGCCGCAATCAAACGATCGGCGAACTCGGAGCACTTGACCTCGGTGGCGCCTTCCATCAGACGGGCGAAATCGTAGGTCACTTCCTTGTTGCCGATGGCCACGTCCATGGCCCGGATCAGCGCATCAGCCGCTTCGGTCCAGCCCATGTAGCGCAGCATCATCTCGCCCGACAGGATCACCGAACCTGGATTGACCTTGTCCAGATCGGCGTACTTGGGTGCGGTGCCGTGGGTGGCTTCGAACACGGCGTGGCCAGTCATGTAGTTGACGTTGCCACCCGGCGCGATGCCGATACCGCCGACCTGCGCCGCCAGCGCGTCGGACAGATAGTCGCCGTTGAGGTTGAGGGTGGCGATCACGTCGAACTCTTCGGGGCGGGTCAGTACCTGCTGCAGCGTGATGTCGGCAATCGCGTCCTTGATGATGACCTTGCCGGCGGCAATGGCGTCCTTCTGCTCGGCATTGGCTGCCGCTTCGCCCTGCTTGGCCTTGGTGCGTTCCCACTGATCCCAGGTGTAGACCTTGTCGGCGAATTCGCGCTCGGCCAGGGCGTAGCCCCAGTTGCGGAAGGCGCCCTCGGTGAACTTCATGATGTTGCCCTTGTGCACCAGGGTCACCGACTTGCGGCCATTGATGATGGCGTACTCGATGGCGGCGCGAATCAGGCGCTCGGAACCGTCCTTGGACACCGGCTTGATGCCCACGCCGGAGCTGTCCGGGAAGCGGATCTTGCCGTATTCCTTGGGGAAATTCTCCTTCAGCAGGCCGAGGAATTTCTTGCAGGCCTCGGTGCCGGCTTCGAACTCGATGCCGGCATAGATGTCCTCGCAGTTCTCGCGGAAGATCACCATGTCGACCTTGCCCGGATGCTTGACCGGACTCGGCACACCCTTGAACCAACGCACCGGGCGCAGGCACACGTACAGATCCAGCATCTGCCGCAGCGCCACGTTGAGCGAGCGGATGCCACCGCCGATCGGCGTGGTCAGCGGACCCTTGATCGACACCAGATAGTCGCGGCAGGCCTGCACGGTGGCTTCGGGCAACCAGGTGCCGAACTCGTCGTTGGATTTCTGGCCGGCGTAGACCTCCATCCAGTGGATCTTGCGCTCGCCGCCATAGCACTTGGCCACGGCCGCATCGAAGACGCGCACACTGGCCGCCCAGATGTCGCGACCGGTGCCGTCGCCTTCAATGAAGGGAATGATCGGGTTATTGGGTACCGTCAGCTTGCCGGCATCATCAATCGTGATCTTGGCACCAGCGGCGGGGACTACAGGGGCTCCCATACTCATCGGCGTTCCTCCTTGAAATTGATCCATGATGATAGCCCCGCCGCGTGAAGCCCGGTTGTTGGTTGTTGGTTGTTGGTTGTTGGTTGTTGGTTGTTGGTTGTTGGTTGTTGGTTGTTGGTTGTTGGTTATGGGCACGGGGCACGGGGCACGGGGCACGGGGCACGGGGCACGGGGCACGGGAAAGGCTACGGGCTTTGGGCTCTTGTAGGTCCAGACTTGTCTGGACCCTGTTGGCCCGGTGGTGAAGAAGCGTCCAGACAAGTCTGGACCTACACAGGTCGGAACCGGGCGTCATTGCGAGGAGCGAAGCGACGAAGCAATCCAGGGTAGCGGCGCACATCCCTGGATTGCTTCCCCCGGATCAAGTCCGGGGTCGCAATGACGCCGGGGGTTCATGGCCGGTGGGCAGTTTCAGGCCGAAACAGGTGGGTCGCAATGACGCCGGCGGTTGATACGGATCGTCGCATGACGGTTCGCAGCGCGGGCGGCTGCCGTACGGGCGCCTGCACGCGCCGCCGCAGCCATGAATACGAATGCACGCCCTGCCGTCTGGGCTTGCACACTCTAAGATGCACGGGCGCAGGCATGGGTGTCTGGGGAGCGTGCAATGAAGAGCAAACCGCAGCTGACGTTCTGGCAGATCTGGAACATGTGCTTTGGCTTTCTGGGCATCCAGTTTGCCTTTGCCCTCCAGAACGGCAACGTCTCGCGCATCTTCCAGACCCTGGGTGCGCAGATCGACGAGATTCCGATCCTGTGGATTGCGGCACCGCTGACCGGCTTGCTGGTGCAACCGTTGGTCGGCTACTACTCGGACCGGACCTGGAACCGGCTGGGCAGGCGCCGACCCTACTTCCTCGCTGGCGCCATCCTGACCACCTGCGCCCTGATGGTGATGCCCAACTCACCAGCGCTGTGGGTGGCCGCACTGATGCTGTGGCTGCTGGATGCCTCGATCAACATCTCGATGGAACCCTTCCGCGCCTTTGTCGGCGACAACCTGCCCAAGCAGCAGCGCGCCACCGGCTATTCCATGCAGAGCTTCTTCATTGGCGTCGGCGCGGTCGTTGCCGGGCTGATGCCTTGGGCACTGCAGAAGCTGGGCGTGGCCAATACCGCGGCCGCCGGAGAGATTCCCGACAACGTGCGCTATTCCTTCTATGCCGGCGGCATGGTGCTGCTGCTGGCCATGGGCTGGACGATCTTGCGCTCGCGGGAGTATCCGCCGGAAGAACTGCGCGCCTTTGATGACGCTGAGGTGGCGCCTGCGCACGCCGAACTGGCTCCCATCCAGGCCCGGCAGGATGGCTGGATCTGGCTGGCGATAGGCATCGCCGGATTCTGGGCAGTGACCCATTACGATCTGCGCAATGATCTCTATGTGGCTGCCGGCATGGTCACGGCCTACGGGCTGGCGCTGCTGATTCAGGGGCTGGTACCGCGCGACTTCGTTTTTGCCCACGTCATGGCCGATCTGCATGCCATGCCCGATGCCATGCGCAAGCTGGCGCTGGTGCAGTTCTTCTCCTGGTTCGCGCTGTTTTCGATGTGGATCTACACCACCAGTGCCGTGACCTCGGTGCACTTTGGCTCCAGCGACCCGACCAGCGCCGCCTACAACAACGGAGCGGACTGGGTGAATGTGCTGTTTGGCGCCTACAACGGCTTTGCTGCAGTCGCCGCGATCGGCATTCCCTTCCTGGTGCGCAAGGTCGGTTTGCGCATGGCCCATCTGATCAATCTGTGGATAGGCGCCGGCGCGCTGCTGTCCTTCCTGATCATCCGCGACCCGAACTGGCTACTGCTGTCGATGGTCGGCATCGGCATCGCCTGGGCCTCGATCCTGGCTCTGCCGTACGCGATGCTGTCCGACAGCCTGCCGGCGGAGAAGATGGGCGTGTACATGGGCATCTTCAATTTCTTCATCGTGATCCCGCAGTTACTGGCGGCCAGTGTGCTCGGCGTCATATTGAAGACGGTCTTCGCCAACCAACCGATCTATGCGCTGGTGATTGGTGGCGTCAGCTTCCTGATCGCCGGCTTGTGCGTGCTGAGGGTGCGTGAGCCCAGTGCGGAAAGGGTGGTGGCGCATGCTTGAGTCGATCAAGGGCATGGCCCGACATCCTTTCCGCGGTGAACAGAACGCGTCACGTAGCGCGCTTTGCGCACATCGTGACCTACGGCTGGCACTGGCGCTGGTTGCGGCGTTGGCCCTCGGCGCTTGCTCTCAAGACACACCACAAGCCACTCCTGAAGTCGGAGCGCCAGCTGCGACCAAGGACTACTACGGCACGCTCGAACCCTTCGCCAGCAACGCCATCTACTTCGTGCTGACCGATCGTTTCGTCAATGGTGACGAGTCCAACGATCAGCGCGATCAGGGCGGCCCGCACCCGACCTTCGACCGCAAGACGCCGGGCCTGCCCGGAGGCCTGGATGACAACATCGGCTACCTCGGTGGCGACTTCAAGGGCTTGCTTGATCACGCTGATTACATCGCCGACATGGGTTTCGGCGCGGTCTGGCTGACGCCCATCGTCGACAATCCGGACGAAGCCTTCACCGGCGGCGATCCGGCGGTCTTCGGCGCCATGATGAGTGATCAGGGCAAGACCGGTTACCACGGCTACTGGGGCGTCAACTTCTATGAGCTGGACGAACATCTGCCGAGCCCGGGTCTGGGCTTTGCCGAACTCACCGCCGGACTCAAGGCCAAGGGCCTGAAGACGGTGCTGGATGTGGTCGCCAATCACGGCTCGCCGTCGTTCACGATGCCCATCGATCAGCCCAAATTCGGCGAGATCTACGCGGCCGACGGCACCTTGCTGGCCGACCATCAGAACCTGCCGCCGGAGCAGCTCAAGCCGGACGAGATTCCGCTCCATCGCTTCTTCCACAACACCCGCGATCTGGTGCAGCTCTCGAACATCGACGACACCCGCCCCGAGGTGCTCGACTATTTCGTCGGTGCCTACACGCAGTGGCTGGATCAGGGCGCGGATGCCCTGCGCATCGACACCATCGGCCATGTGCCCAATCCCTTCTGGCACGATTTTGCCCAGCGACTGCGCCAGCATCGACCGGGGCTGTACATGTTCGGCGAGCGCTATTCCTTCGATCCCCCGGTGGTGGCGCAGCACACCTGGCCGGAGAACGGCGCCATCAGCGTGCTCGATTTCCCGCTCAAGGCGGCGTTTGGCGAGGTCTTCGAGAAGGGCGCCGGCTTCGAGAAGATTGCCGATGCACTGTTTCTGGAGAACGGGCCCTACGCCAATCCCTACGATCTGGCGACCTTCTATGACAACCACGACATGCCACGGCTGAAGGCCAGCGACGAGGGTTTCATCGACGCCCACCATCTGCTGTTCACGCTGCGCGGCATCCCGGTGCTCTATTACGGCTCGGAAACCGGGTTCATGCGCGGCGCCGCCGAGCATGCCGGCAATCGCAACTACTACGGCGTCGAGGGTATCGCGGCCGCCTCTGGCCATCCGATCCACGAGAATCTGAAACGCATCGCCAAGGTGCGTCGCGATTCGATCGCGCTGCAGCGCGGATTGCAGCTGGATCTGGAATTCGCCGGCGACCGCGCGGCCTTCTATCGGGTGTACCAGCATGAAGGCGTCAACCAAACGGCGCTGGTGTTGTTGAACAAGGCCGACGCGCCGACCACGTTCAAGATCACCGAAGCGCTTCAGGCGGGACCCTGGCGTTCAGCCCTGGACGGAACCCTGATCGAGTTGCCGCCGGGCAGGCCCTTCGAGGCCGAGGTGCCGGCCCATGGCGTGCAGGTCTTTCTGTTTGACGCCGTGCTGACGGACCCAACACTGCTGGCGAGCCTGGACGATGCCATGGCCCATCGATTGGGTGTGCAGCAAGTGCCGCCAGCCGATCAACATTGAGCCAGCTGTGGTAGGTCACGTTGGCCCGCAGGGCCTACGTGACGGCGTCCCCGTGAGAGTCCCGGTCGCCCCTGGCGGTGCGCTTATTCGCGCATCAAACGTAGGAGGGCGCGAGGGCACGAGGGCACGCAAAGGCAGCCTCACCGCGAGCTCTTGATCTTGCGTGCCCTCGTGCCCTCTCGCCCTCGTGCAATCGCGGCTGAAGCCGCTCCCACAGGTGGGGCTAGGACGAAGTCCCACCGCACGACCGCCGCACCACCACCCGCGCCGGCAGCATCACGCTGGTGACCGGCTCGTTCTTGATTTCATGCAGCAGGGTTTCGACCAGCAGCTCGCCGGCGCGCTTGGTGTCCTGGGCCACCGTGGTCAGCGGCGGGCTGGCAAAGCTCGCCATCGGGATATCGTCGAAGCCGACCACGGCGACATCGCCGGGCACGCTCAAGCCCGCCTCTTCCAGCGCCCGCATGGCGCCGATGGCGAGCAGGTCGCTGGCGGCAAAGACTGCGTCGACCCGGGCACCACGAGCCAGCAATTGGCGCATGGCGCTCTGACCCACCAGTTCGGTCGAATCGGCGGCATCGATCTGCAAGGCCGGATCGACGTCCAGTCCAGCTGCCTTGAGCGCCTGAACCAGTCCCTGATAGCGATCCGAGAATTCCGGGCAATGCGGCGAGACATCGCCGATGAAGGCGATGCGTCGCCGTCCCAGCGCCAGCAGATGCTCCGCCATCGCACGGCCGCCCTGGACATTGTCGCAGCCGATCGAAATGCCGGGCTGACCCTCGACCACCGCCCCCCAGCGGACAAAATGCGTACCCTGTTCGACCAGGCGTTCGAGCTTGTGGCGGGCCACCAGATAGTCGCCGTAGCCCAGCAGAATCAGGCCGTCAGCCTTGTGGCTGTCCTGAAAATCGGCATGCCAGTCCTCCGAGAGCTGCTGGAAGGAGATCAACAGATCATAGCCCTGGCGGGCACAGGCGCGAGTGATCGAACCCAGCATCGACAGGAAGAAGGGATTGATCAGCGAATCGTCCGAGGTCGGGTCTTCGAACAGCAGCAGCGCCAACGTCACCGAATGCTGGCGGCGCAGATTCGAGGCGTTCTTGTCGACCTTGTAGTTCAGCTGCTTGGCGATGGCCTGTATGCGCTTGCGGGTTTCGGCACTGACCAGCGGACTGCCCCGCAGCGCACGCGACACTGTCGCCTGGGACACGCCGGCGTGGTAGGCGATATCGAAAGAAGTCGGTTTGCCTTTCATGCGCGACCCATTCAAGCAAGGCGCGCATTGTTGTCCTCGGCGGCGATTGAGGCAAGTCGATGGCGGCCCTGGTGCCCTGGAGGCACATACAGGTCTATCCACGGGCAGTGAATCCGGTGAGCTCAACGATCCGCCGCCGATCGCTGCGCGACGTTCCGGCCATTGTTCCGACGATAGTCCTGACGGATATCATCCTGGTCACTCTGAGATCGTCGATGGATTGCCGGCTGGCCATCGCGCCAGTCGGACACACGAGTCCCCATGACCCGTCCAACTCGAAATTTCCATGCCCTGTTCTGCGCGCTGGCCACGACATTGGGTCTGGTGCTGATCACCATGGGTCTGGTCCTTTCCTCGGTCCTGGTGCCTTTCACCTGGATGCGGATAGATCACAAGTTCGTTCTGGCTCTGGGGATGCTGGTGACGCTGCTTGGACTGGCTTCCTGGAAGCTGCCTACGTCGTTTTCGATGATGCTCGCGAGCTCCGTGGGGACGCTGACCGTCGTCTTCGTGCTGGGGTACCGACCCATTGAGGCCGGCGACGTCTCGATGATGTTGGGCGCCAAACCTCGGGTCTGGCAGTCGGATCATGAGTGGACTGAACTGATAGTGCGCAATGACGATCGCTACGGTTGGAGCAACTCGCCCAATGCCAGTGGCCGTCAGGTCAACAGCGACTTCAGCGTTTCGTACAACCTGGATTCCGAGGGATGGCGTCGGCTTCCGGTTGCGTCGCCCGGGGCCGGCCACGACGAAGTCTGGTTTCTGGGGTGCTCTTTCACGTTCGGAGTCGGCGTAGAGGATCAGCTAACTTACCCCTATCTGCTGGCAGCCCAGGCATGGCCAAGGATCCAGGTACGCAACTTTTCGGTTTCCGGATGGGGCACTACTCAGGCCTTTCTGGCTCTGGAGAATGAGCTCAAACACCGGCCGGCACCACGATTGGTTGTGTACGGTCTGATCGCCCACCATCGTCAGAGAAACTATCTTCGGAAGAGTTGGTTCGCGAAGGGCAAGGCCGGCTGGCTGCCACATGTTGAACTGGAGAACGGCCAGCTGCGCTGGAAGAGCTTGCTCGTCAACAGCCAAGCCGACTGGGAAGACGGTCCCGAGCTGGACGAGACCGAGTACCGTGTGACGGAAGCGCTGATCCGGGGGATGACTCGACTCAGTCGTGAACATGGCGTTCCCTTCGTCCTGCTGTTACTGGACGACGTTGAAGCCAGAATGCTGGACCCGATTCGCAACGAACCGGGATTGCACGTCGTCGATGTGGGTCATCTCAGCTCATCGTTCTTTCCCAACGAGGGACACCCCACCGCGGTGTGGCATCAAACGGTCGCACATGCCATTGCCGCCAATCCGCTTTTGGCCGAGCTCGCTCGCTCACCCGCGTTGTTTGCACCAAACGCCATCCCGGATCCACCCATGCGTGCCTGGCAAGAATCCTGGAATCGTCAAGATGGCGGCAGCATGAGAGCGATCATTGGCTATCCTGCCAAGGCGGGTGCACCGCTGCACATCGATGTCCTGGGTACGCCGTCCGGCGATCCTTGGAAAGCGGTGGTTCAGCGCAGCGACTTCGCCGTCACAAAGGGTCAGATGTACTCACTGGAGCTGAGTGCGCGGTCGGTCGGCACCCGGACTCTGCGTGTGGCATTGAGCACTCGGCAACCGCCATGGGCAATCCTTGGACTGGATGAAAGCTTCGACCTGACCCCGGAGTGGCAGAGCTTCCGTCGAGTATTCATCGCCACTGACAACGACCCGGCAGCAAAGCTGATGCTGCTGCTGGGCGACAGCAACGAGGCCATTGAGATCGCCGATGAGCCGAAGTTCGAACAGTTATCGCAGCGACAGGCCGCAGAGGCACTGATCAGGCTTGCCAAACCCGGATGGAAACTGGCCGTGACGGCGCCTGCGAAGGCGACTCTTTCCCACGCCTCCGCCGACGTGCACCCACCCATGCGGATTCGCCCCAAGAGTTCCATCGATGGCGACATCTGGGCCATTCAGCTCCAGCATGACGGCCTGAGGATCGTGGCCGGGCAGGAGTACATCTTTGAACTGGTCGTGCGCGCGCCGCAACTCAGGCACCTGGAATATGCGCTGACCCTGAATCGGTCTGACTGGGATAACCTCGGCCTCTGGGGCAAGGTGGACATCAATGCCGAGTGGCAGACCCTCACGAGGAAATTCCTGGCAACAAGGTCAGATTCCGGTGCTCGTCTGACACTTGCTCTGGGCGCCAGCGACCAGCCCGTCGAGATCGCCAAAGTGGTGCTACGGCAAGGAGAACACGCGTTGCTGCAAGACCAATGATGACCGCCAGGAACTCCGTCCGGTCCCCGGTGACGATGGATCCCTGCCCCGCTCACCTGCCTCAGATTCGCTGAGCGGCGCCGTTGAAACTCGATTCCCATGACCGCGGACCCTATCGAGACACGAAAGATGACCAGCCAAAGCGTCAAACACAACCGCAATTCACCCGACGCAGGGCAAGCGTCGTCACCGGCGCGCACCTTCGCCATGATCTGGCTGATGTTGATGGCACTGCTGCAGTGGTTGGTGTTTGTTCAGACAGGCACATTCGAAAACCGTCTCATTGGGGTTCTGGTGGCTGGATCAAGCGGTCTGTTGTTTCTGATTCCGCTGAACTCAAATCGGCGCTTTCTTGCGCTGGCCGTGCTCGGCGTGATTGCCTGCGGCAACTTCATCTCGCACTTGCTTGTCAGCTCCGACCCTTTTCCGGCAAGGCTGCTTCAGATTTCAGTCATTTACGGCTATCTGGGTCTTCTGGTCGCTGCTGTTGGCCAACTTCTGGGGCGCAGAATCGGGACTGGGTTGCTGGTATCGGCGTTTGTCGGCGCGACCGGCCTGGTGGCGATTGAAGGAGTACTCGGAGTCATCGGGCCTCATAGGACCGTGAAAGCCAATATCGTACGCTGGGAGGGCGGCACGCGCCCCCACCCCGTACTGGAAGAGTCATACCCGCCCAACAGCGTTGCCAGGACCATCTATCTGTCCAATCCCCGGGGATATTTCGAAACAAGCGATCCGCGATCCACCCAATGGCGCCTCGGCAGCAATCACCCAGGCAGCGCCGCGCGCCTGTTGCTTCCGGAATCAGAGTTCCATGATGTCGTGCGTGTCGAGATCGATCGAGCTGAAGTTCCGACCACCTGGCATGTTCAACTCACCTATGACGGCTTGGCACTGAAGCGAGGTGTGCGCTATCAGTTGTCTTTCAAGGCACGCGCGGACAATGTCCGCCCATTTTCCTATGGCGTCAGTCAGGCGCATCCGCCCTGGGATAATCTTGGCTGGTACGAACAAATCGACATTGGTACTGAATGGGAAGAGTACAGCCGGATTTTCCGGGCAACTGCAACGGATGACGAGGCCAGAATGACATTTGACCTGGGCGATGCCATCCCTGCGGTAGAGATCAAGACCGTCGTCATTCACCAGCTGGATTCTGGCCAAAGTGTGGTCCGCACGCCACCACCCGAGTATGCGGTCAGTTATAGATTCAACGATCACGGCTGCCGCGGACCAGATTATCCTGTGGAAAAGCCAGCCAATGTTCGCCGGATTCTGGTGCTGGGTGACTCTTTTGCGCTGGGCGTGGGTGTACACGAGCGTGACACCTTCTCAGCCCAGCTGGAAAGAACCCTCAACAAGGATCTCTCAGAGTCTCCGGAGATCCGATACGAAGTGATCAATTGCGGCGTCAGCGGTTATTCCACGACGCAGGAACGAGCGCTGCTGGAAATCATCGGTCCGGAATATCGTCCGGACGTCGTCGTGTTGGCCATGGTCTCTAATGACGACAGCTCCTGGCGCAGCGACGTCAACAATGGCTATTTTCATACTCCGAACAAGTACGAGTATTTCTTCAATATTTTCGGCCTGACCCAGAGCTATCGTCACGAAATGCAGAAGCCGCCGGCGGATTTCCGGGAAAGCCTGCAACAGGTCCTGCAGATGCGCGACATCGCCCAGCGCATCGACGCCAAACTGGTGGCCTTCGCCTTCAGGCCCCACCCGCTGGATGCCGGGCCATGGCGGGCCCTGATTGACACGATAGCGCCGGGGCTGCGTGGCTCTGGAGTTCCGTGGCTGGATGTCGGAGAACTGCTGCTCAGCCAACATGATTGGCAGAGCTTGATAGTTCATCCGGACGGGGACATGCACCCGAACGAGATAGCGCACTTGTCGGCCGCCGAGCAGATCGCCGACTTGCTGCACGCGCAGAAGATCTTGTAACGGCGCTTGGCACATCGATCTCAGGTTCCACTGCGCGACAGATTCGGCGCATGGACACCATCAGCCGGCATTCGATCATTGACGAGGTCCACCTGAAACATCTGTTCATCTGCCGCGAGTACCCGCCTGCCGCCTATCCACCGGGAGGTATTGGTACCTATGTCCGGCACATGGCCAATCTTCTGGCCGAGGCCGGGGAATCGGTGCATGTGATCGCTCACCGCTGGGCAGGTTCGCCCAAGGCCTGCGAGGAGCTCATTCCCGGCCGTCTGATCGTCCATCGCGTTGCATTTGATCAAGTTGCCTCGCACTTTTCGCCACGCCAGGCGGGTTCTGATCCGCGCGTGGCGAGCGGAATGATTGCGTCGACCTATCCGGCGCAGGCCTTTTCCTGGCAAGCCGCGCTGCTGGCGGAAGCGCTGATCGAGCAGGAAGGGATCGATGTCATCGAGGCTCAGGAATGGGAGGCGCCGCTCTACTACCTTCAGCTGCGGCGCCAGTTGGGCTTGGGTCCGACGCGGTGCCCACCGTGTGTGGTGCACCTGCATTCCTCGACGGAGCAGATCTTCGCCGCCAACACCTGGGACCGGGCGGTTCTGGATTACGCACCGGCCGTGAGTGCCGAGGCCTTTTCAATTCTCGCGGCTGACGCCCTGATCGCGCCAAGCCAATTCATGTCCGCGCAGACCGTCACTCGCTACGGGATCGATCCCGCGAAAATTGCGGTCATCCCCTATCCGCTGGGTAACGCGCCTCGCCTGCGCAGGGATGCTGCAGTCTGGGCCGGCAGGTCAATCTTCCATGCGGGCCGACTGGAACCGCGCAAGGGCGTGCTCGAATTGGCGGATGCTGTTGCGGCCATCGCCCCCGACTACCCGGATCTGTGGGTCGAGTTCGTCGGTGGCGACACGCCGTTGGCGGTCGACGGCGGACCCACCGTGGGAGATGCCGTTCGCCGTCGCCTGTCGCCGCAGGTGCGCAGTCGCTTGCACTTTCACGGTAGCCGCGATGCTGCTGGTGTTTCTCTGCTGCTCGCCGGTGCGAGCGCCGCGATCGTGCCTTCGCGCTGGGAGAACTTTCCCTACAGCTGCATCGAGTCCATGGCCAGTGGCTTGCCCGTCGTTGCATCGCCCAATGGCGGAATGAGGGAACTGATTACGGACGGGGTCTCTGGTTGGATTGCATCTGACGGGTCATCCCAGGGTCTGGCCGAGGCGCTCACGCGGGCGCTCCGATGCAGCGCCGAGGAGCGCGAACGCATGGGAGCCGCCGCACATGCTGCGGTGATTCGCACCTGCGACAACCACCGGGTGGTCGAGCGTCATCTGCAGCTGAAGCGTTCGCTCCTGCGCAACCCTGCGCCGAGGTGCGAGGTTCCGGCCACTGAGGCTGACGACTCAACCGCGGGTCGCACCGCTGCTACAGCCATGCAGACTTGCGCGGACGAGGCGACAGATGCGGAACTCGGCGTGGTGGTGACATTCAGAGGTGGGAAAGCCCCGCTCAAGGCCTTTCTGGCGTCTCTCAAAGCGCAGTCGCGGGCACCGATCGCGGTCATCGTCCTTTGCCATGCTCCATCGGATGAGGATCTGGCAATGCTGCGGGCCGAAGGTCTGGAAGTCATGTGCGCGCCCAGAGCGGCCGTGAGCGCACCCGAGCTGCTGGCGGCAAGGACCTTGCTGGATGCCCGAGAATCCCTGGCGGCGGTGGCATTTGTCGACGCACGCCTGCAACTCGATCGCGATTTCCTTGCGGTCGGGTCCTCGGCATTCGCGCGGCTTCCGAGACTGGGGGTGATGGGTGCATGGATCAGCGTTGGCCCTACCGGAGGTCGAATTCACTTGCCGCCCGATCCATTGCGACCGCATCTGGGTCGGGACGCCGCACTGGCTCCCGCCGTCTTCGTGGAGTCCTCGGCCCTGAGGGCGGCCACGCGGGCGGCCGTCGAAGCCGGATCCGCAGCCTCCTGCGTTGACCTGCTCGATCAGGTGATCCAGTCCGGCTGGCGGGCCCTGACCTATCCGGCAATTCTCGGTTCGATCAGTGCCGAGGAGTTCTGCCAGCTCAGTGCTTCAGCGCCGGCGCGCTATTCATCCATGGCCGACGCACTGAAACGCCTGCATACGCCGCTCTGGGAATGGTGGCGCCAGCGCAGTCCCGAACAGCGACGCACTCTGCTCCGGCAGGCGCTGAGCACGCCTTCTACCTCTGTGCTGTGGCTGGCCCGCCGCCTGCTGTTTCGGATGCGCGGCTCCGCCGACAATCTGCGCCGTTCATGGTCGACGACGACGAGCAACGGCGGGAAAAGGCGGAGTGATCGCGGATGACGAGCGCTGAACCAGTGCGTTTCGCGGAGATCGGAGGGGCCGGCGCGCCGCTGGTCTCGGTGATTATCGCGGCATTCAATGCCGAGCGTTTCATTGGCGAGTCCTGTCGGTCGGCATTGGCTCAGACCTACCGCAATCTCGAAGTCATCGTCGTGGACGATGGCTCAGATGACTCGACCGCCGATGTAGTTGCTGCACTCGCGCGTACTGATCGCCGCCTGCGTCTGATTCGGCAAGCGAATCTGGGCGTCGCGGCCGCACGCAACGCTGCAATCGCCGCTGCCAGCGGCGAATTTCTGGCGCCATTGGATGCCGATGACATCTGGGACCCAACGAAGATTGCGCGCCAGGTGTCTCGTCTCCTGGAGGCCGGTCCGGACACCGGCCTGGTCTACTGCTGGTGGGTCTGGATGGACGCGGAGAACCGGGTGCTGGATCGATCGCCACGCTGGCGGGTCGAAGGCCACATCCTGCCGCGTCTGGTCGAGATCAACATGACCGGCAGCGCCAGCGTACCGCTGTTCCGCCGAGCCATCGTCCTGCAGCTGGGCGGCTATCGGACCGAGCTGCGCGCCATGGGTTGTCAGGGCTGCGAGGACTGGGACCTTGCACTTCGGATAGCAGAGCATCACGCCGTGGCCGCGGTACCGGCGCTGCTGGTCGGCTACCGGCGCTGTGCGAACAGCATGTCCACCGACGGCGAGGCGATGTGGCGATCATTCAAGGAGGTCGTGGGCACGATCGCGTCCCGACAGCCGGCGATTTCGAAGGGCGCGCTGCAAAGAGCGCAGGGTCAGTTTGCGCTGCATCTCGCGGGCGTGGCGTTCTGGTCTGGAGACCACCTCAAGGCTTGCCGCTGGGGACTGCGGACAAGATCGCTCGCCCTCGGACTATCGGTCTTTCCGCACGTGCTCCGCATGCTGCTGCGCCGTGTCTTTGACGATCATGGCAAGGGTCACCGATTGGTGGCAGAACTCGGGGGCTTCGAGCAACATTGCCCGGCGGATCCGCAGATTCCTTATGACCGCATCTACGCGCGCCGCTGGCGCAGGGGCATTCGTGCGTGAGGTGATCCGCAAACTTCAACCTGCGCTATTGATCGCCGCCCACGAGCTCAACATCCTGTGGTTGCGTCTGGATGCGTGGATCGGGAGATTCGGCCAGGCGTCTGGACAGGCTCGAGTCCTGGCCAGTGCCTGTTGGTCATTCCCCATCTACTCGCAGACTTTCGTGCATCAGGAGGTTCTGGCTCTGGCGCGTGCCGGATTTGCTGTCAGATTCCTGTATGCAAATCTGGCGCCGCGTTCAGAACTCGCCCAGGCCTGCGCGCCTTTGTGGAGGCTCAAGAGACGGATCATCCTGCACGCCTGCACCGGAGCCCGGGATCTGGTCCGTTTTCGACGTGAGCGACCCGAGCTGGTGGATGCCCTGATTCGGGATCTGGCGCAGGCCACCGGACTGCGCCCTGAGGTCATTGAAACCAACGAACATTTCCTGCACGCCTTTTCCTTCGCCCGGGCGGTTCGGGCGTGGCGGACTGACTATCTGCACAGCTACTTCTTCTACGAGCAGACGCTTTTCGCCTGGGTGGCTTCACGGCTGCTGGGTATTCCCAGAGGTATCAGCTGCTACGCAGATCACATGCTCGACGATTACCCTCTGAAAGCCGTGGGTCTGCACCTGAAGGAGTGCGATGTGGTGGTGGCGACCTCCCGGCGCATCGCTGCGGAACTCGAGGGGATTCATGGAGCTCCACTGTCGGGCCTGGTGGTCAAGCCAAACGCCATCGACACAGCAGGATTCCTGCCCAGAGTGCGCCGCCAACGAAACCGCGACGAGCCCTTGCGATTGATCTGCGTATGCCGAATCGACCCGAAGAAGGGTATCGAGTATCTGATGGCAGCGGTCCGTCTGCTGCTGGATCAGGGCCTTGCCATCGAGGCCCGGATCATCGGTGCCGCCGACGGCCAATCACCGCAAGCACTGAGCTATGCACATACACTGCGCGAACTGGCTGACAAGCTGGGTACTGACAGCGCCGTGATCTTTGCCGGCCAACGGGGAAATCATGAGATTCGACGAGAACTCGCTGAAGCCGATGTCTTCGTGGCACCATTTGTCGACCTGCCCAGCGGCGACAAGGACGGAATCCCGACGGCGCTGCTGGAGGCCATGGCGGGCGGTTGCGCCATCGTTGCCACCAATGCGGGTTCGATAGCCGAGGTCATCGACGATGGTGTTCACGGCATCCTGGTGTCGCAACGGGATGCAGCCGCGCTGGCCGAAGCGCTGCAGCGATTGGCAGCGAACGAGCATCTGTGCCAACGCCTCGGTTCCCAGGCTCTGGACCGGGCCCGCCGCGAATACAATGTTGCGACTTCGGAGATCGGTTTTCATCAGCAGGTACGCTGCACCGTCCGCAGGCATCGGGAGCAGCGCGACAAGGTCGGCGCCAAGACATGAAGATCGCGCTGCTGTCATTCGAGTATCCACCCGAGACCGGCTTCGGCGGGATCGGCACTTACACCTGGCACCACGCGCGGGCGCTCGTCACGCTGGGACACGAGGTACACGTGCTGGCCGGAGCCCGCGTGCCCACGGCGCTTCGTTTCGAGGATCAGGGGGGCGTGCAGGTACACCGATTCTGGGCCGATGGACCGGTCATGCGCGTGCTGGCCCTGGCCGGCAAGCCGCGCTGGTGGTGGACACAGCAGCGCTTGCAGAACGCATGGAGCATGTTTCAGGGGCTCCGTACCCTGCTCCGTCGGCACCGGTTCGACGTTCTCGAAATGCCCGAGTGTGGCGCCGAAGGAGCGCTGATCAACCGCTGGCTGGACCTGCCTACCGTCGTTCGTCTGCACTCGCCCTCGGCCTTGATCATGCCGTACTACGATGTTTCAGCCGCCGATACCTTTCTGTGCTCGATCATCGAAAAGCTCGCCATGCGGGCCGCCACGACGCTGACCTCCTGCTCGCAATTCCTGGCAGATGCGACCCGCCGATCTCTGGGTGTTACGCGCCCCAGCCAGGTGATCAGCAACGGTCTCGATCTGGATTGGACGGATCGCGAGGTCGAGTGGACGGATGTCCACGCCCGTCATGGACTCCCGCGGCAGACACTGACCATTGTGTTTGCCGGACGTATGGAGCAGCGCAAGGGCATACACCTGATGACCGCGATCGCGAGCGCGCTGCTCGAACGACATTGCGTGAATCTGGTGCTGGCCGGTGACGACCTGTTTGGCCACGTCAGCAAGGACTTGCTGCCGGAACTCGGCAGACTGAAGCTGAAGGGCTCGATACATTTTCTCGGCAAGCTGGAGATGGCGGAGCTGCGAGAGCTGGTACGAACGGCTGACATCGTGCTGCTGCCCAGTCTCTGGGAGAACTGCCCGTATTCTTGCCTGGAAGCCATGGCTGCGGGACGCGCTGTCGTTGCCGCCGATCAGGGTGGAATGCCGGAGATCATCCAGAACGGCGTCAACGGTCTGCTGGCGGCAGTGGGCCAGGCTTCGGCATTTGTTGCCTGCGTCGAGCGCCTGATCGAGGATGCCGAACTGCGCCTGCGCCTCGGTCGCGAGGCGAGGGCGACCATCCAGCGGTCACACGACGCCGTCAGGCTGGCTCAGGATGCGGTCGCGGTCTACCAGTCAGTGCAGGCGGGTCGGGCAGTGGCCCGATGAGGAAGCCTTCGCTTGCGACGATCTTCTGGACATCGGCTCGGGCCATGCGTGGGCTCTTGCTCCGACTGCTGCCACTTTCAACGGCGATCTGCACAGGATTCATCCACTACGATCGCGGCGCCAGCTGGTGGCAGACCGCCATTTACGCGCTGGCCACGCTTGCCCTGATGGTTGTCCTGGAGCACGGGCGCACGTGGATCGGGCACCCTTCACGGCGGGGCCCGAAGCCTGACGGGTATCGCGACGTCGCGCGCTGGGCCACGCACGCACAGCAGCGGCTACGCTCACGATCGCTGTGGGTCGAGCTGGTAGCACTCACACTACTGCTGATTCTGCTGCTGCCTTCGGCCGTCATCGCCGCGAGCCTGGTTGCGATGGTCGTGGCGCTGCAAGCCCTGCGTTTGTTCATATTCGGGCGCAAGTCGGTGTGCGAGCGCACCCCGGATGCAGATGCACGCCTTTGCTCGCTCGCACGATCAAGCATCTGCACACTCTGTCTGCCGGTGGCGCTCGCGCTGGACATTGCCATGATGCATCCATGGGCATGGTCGCTGGTCTTGTTGCAAGCGACACTGCCACTGGCTGAATTGCGTCGTCGCCTGCTCGGATTCGGCGGCACGCTGCTGTCGCCCGGGTTCTCGCGAGCATTGCGCAGGCTGTTGTCGGCCCCTTCGGACTTTCAGGTGTTGGTGGCGGCAACCACCTGGACCGTGAACGGCGTGAATGTCTTTTCGACCAATCTCGTGCGTGGCCTGATGCAATCGGCTGTCCCGGCGAGAATCCTGCTGACTGAACAGGCAACTCGGCTGATCACGATCGTCGAGGCAGAATTGCCGCGACCTGCGGACATACCGTTCGCTCAGCTGCCGGTCGGGTACACGCAGGGATGGGGGCCGCATTGGAGCGCCATGTTGCGGGTTCTGGAGGAGGCCGCGCCTTGTGTCTACATCCCGAACTCGGACTGGCGCCATTCCTGCATCTGCCCGCAGCTATCTGACAGGGTCGTCGTCGTGGGCGTCGTGCACAGTGACGATCCTCTGCACTACGATCACGTGCGCCGTCTGGGGCGCTACTGGAATGTCATTGTTGCCGTCAGTTCGGCCATCGCCAGCCGTACCGCGCGCCTGTGCCCGGAGATTGCCGATCGAATCATCACAATTCCGATCGGCGTCCGCATACCTGCGACACGCCCGGCCCGTGCCCGGTCGGGCAGCTCATTGCGCCTGATCTACCATGGCGTGCTGAAGCAGCATCAGAAGCGTGTGCTGGATCTGCCCCGAATCGTCCAGAGCACCTTGGATCTGGGAGTTCCTGTGGTGCTCAGCATCGCCGGGGCTGGCCCTGACGAGGCTGCTCTACGCGAGGCCTGTGCCAGCCTGGTCGATCGAGGTGCGATCCGATTCCTGGGGCTGGCATCTCCGGACGCCGTGGCGACCCTGCTCGAACAGCACGACGTGTATGTGCTGCCTTCGCAATTCGAGGGAATGCCAAACGCCTTGATCGAGGCCATGGGACACGGCTGTGTCCCGGTGGTCAGTCGGATGGAGAGCGGCATTCCCGAGTTGATCGGCGATGGCGACAACGGCTTCATGGTCCCGGTCGGTGATTCGGTGGCTTTTGCCGAACGTCTGAGAGTCCTCTGGGAATCGCCTGAGCGCCGCGAGCGCATGTCGATCCGGGCTCACGCCGCAGTGCGAAACGGCGGCTTCAGGATCGAGGACATGGTCAAGGCCTATAGGCGTGCTTTCGCTGACGCCTGGGAAGAGGTCCGAGCCGGGCGCTATAGCAGACCGCGCGGAGCACTCTCACCTCCCCCGAGAGAGATCGATGGAATTGGGCTGCTTCCCCTTGACCTGGTGCACCATGAACCCGGGCTGGGGGCATTTCCGTCCTTGAAGGACGCGGAGGAGTACGTCCTGCATGTCGCGGCCATGGCCCGTGACCGTGAGTCCATCGGGTTCAGGCCCGACCGGCGCCTGACCGCGGGTGCATCGGCTCGCAAGCTCGACGGCCTGCCAGTCTTCGTGGCAACACCCGCGTGGACCAGCAACGGCGTCAATCGATGGGCGGAGGATCTGGTACGCGGCCTGCGCAAGGTTGGGCTTGATGCGCGAATTCTGCTGACCGAAGAAGCGACTGAGTTGGTGCAAATCGACGCACCCAGACTGCATCGACCCACGGACATACCTTTCGAGTCTCTCGCGATAGCGGGCGAGGACAACTGGGGCGCACGCTGGGGCGCGATGGTCCGAACACTGGAATCGGCCGCCCCCTGCATCTACATTCCCAACTACGATTGGCGCCACGCCTGCATCATCCCGGCGCTCTCGGATCGAGTGAAGGTCGTTGGCACGGTGCATGACAGCACGCCGCCCTATTCCGAACATGCACAAAGGCTTGGCGGCTATTGGGACGCGGCCGTGGTGACCAGCTATCCGATGTCTCGACACCTGCGCCGACAAGTGCCGGGGATCGAGAGCCGACTGGCGGTGATTCATCACGGCCTGGATTTTCCCGCTATCTGGTGCGAGCGCCCGTCATCGGGGACCGGGCCGAAGATCCTGGTGCTTGCCCTGGGCGACGCATCCCTGGGCGGCGCCGAATTGTTGCGTGTGGCCATGGACCTGAGCCGGGGCGTCGCCGACTCCCGGATTGTCGTCGTCGACCCGCCGCCGGGATGCCGATCGGACCTGCGCGCTGGCGGCGTGGAGCTGCTCGTCGATGGTAACCGCCAGGAGTGGCTGGTCCAGTGCCGCAGCAGCGATTTCGTACTCGCCGGTCATTGGTGTGATGACCTGCGCTCACCGTGGTTTGAGGCCATGGGCAATGGTTGCGTGCCTCTGTGGATCGGAGCGGTTCCGACCGCCGGTCTGCTGATCGAACACGGAAGCAGCGGAATATTGGCGGCCGACGGGAATCTTGACGTCCTGATGGCTCAGATCCGGGAACTCGTCAGCAAACCCGAGGGCCATCGCCGTCTGGCAGCAGCAGCGCACGCCGTCGCCTGCAAGGCTTCGGTGCGGAACGAACAGATGATCGACGCATTTCTGGCCTTGTTCGGACGACTCCTGGATGAGCCCGAGGCCATGAATCTCAGGCCACGGCGCAGCCCCATCCTGCCTCCGCCCGCAAGCGTGGACGGACAGCCGATTTTCCCCGTTGAACTGTCTGAGGACCATGACCTGGGAAGATTCCCCGCTGCGGATGACGTGCGCCGCTTCATCGCCGAAGCGGGCGAATGGAATCCGATGATCTGAGATGCATGCGACAGTCGGTCCGGCAACAAGCCCATGATTCAGGCGCCGAGCGTGGGGCTGGCGGAGGAATCCAGGCAGGTATGCTTGGGCGACTGATGTCACACTGCCGACGACCGAATGCACCTGATCTCCATCTTCCGTCGGCTGAGAGTTCATCGCACCTGGGCCTACAAGGGCCCGCTGCTGATGGCCGGACCCTATTGCGTTCTGGCCCTGAGCGGGACGCCGGCCCTGAAGGCCTTGGTTGCAGTGCTCGCGTCCATGCTGACGGTCGGCGGCATCGCAGGTCTGGCCTATCTCATCAACGATCTGGCGGATCAAACTTCAGACCGCGCGGCCGGCAAGTCCAACAGCACCGAGGGAGCATCGCCCATGGCGATCGTGCTTGCGGCGCTGATCCTGCTGCTCGCCGCGCTGCTTCCCTGGGCAACCGTGCTGCCGTTCAGTGGTCTGGCCGGGATACTTCTGGGCGCTGAACTGATGCTCTTCTTTCTCTACGCCGTTCCTCCATTTCGATTCAAGGAGCGCGGGTTCCTTGGACTCGCGACGGACGCCACCTACGCCTATGTGGTCCCCGCGCTGCTGGCGGCGATGACCTTTGCCAGCATCGGGGATCTGCCGCGCGGGGACATCGCCCATCTGCTGACAGCGCTGGTTGTCTGGCAGGCCCCCCTGGGCCTGCGCAACATCATCCTGCACCAGATTGAAGACAGCGCCAACGATATCGCCAGCGAGACCCGGACCTGGGTGCTGAGCGTCGGCAAGTCCCGCGCGGAGCGTTTGACCCGCAAGTACATTGTTCCGCTCGAGATCGGGGGCTTTGTCTACTTCTGCGCAAGCGTCTACAGCGTGGCGCCTGCGGTGACTCTGATCTACCCGATCTTTCTCGGATTGACGATCCTCGTGATCAAGATTTCCTGGCGCCGCTCCTTGCCCTTGTCTCTGCAGGAATCACTGATCCTGTATCTCAGTGACTACTATGACGAATGGATTCCGGTGCTGCTGTTGCTGACGCTGGTGGCCTGCGACCCAATGTATCTGCCCCTGCTCCTGCTGCACCTCGTGGCTTTCCGCAAGAACGCCGTGCGCAGTACCTTGCGTGAGATCGGTATTGTCGCGGCGCGCCTTCGAGCCACGCCATGAAACCCAGGGTCTTTCTCGCGAGCCCCATAGGTGTGTCTTCGTGTACCCATCTGCTGGGCCATTTCCTTGATCACTATGTGCGCCTGGGTGTGGATGAGTTCCTGCTCGTCCTGCATGCCGGGCCGTCGGATCCTCGCGCCGACTCCATGATCGAGTCCATGGCGCGCTTTGGAATCAGACCTCTGCTCAGAACTGGCGAGTTCAATACCCGACTCAAGCTCGAACGCTATCGCGCGCTGGTCGATGCCCATTGCCGCCTGCAGGACTGGGTGTTGTACGCCGACATGGACGAGTTTCACGCCTATCCGGGCAGGCTGCACGATTTCCTCGCCGATTGCGACGAGGCCGGCTATCGCTTCGTCCCGGGGAGGATGCGCGATCGACTGGCGTCCGCGGGCGAGTTGCTGCCGATGACGCCGACGCCGACGCTATGGCAGCAGTATCCCTTCCGCGCAAACGTCACCGCCGGTATTCGCCATGGTTGGGACCGAAAGGTCTGTGCCGCGAAAGCCACGCTCCGATTCGACGAGGGCGGGATGCACTGCCTCGCGTATGGCCACGACCGAGTCACGAACTATCAGTTGACCTACGTCGACGCACGCGGCCGCCCCGGCTTCATCGACATCGACCATTTCGCCTGGGATTCGACGGTACTTGACCGCATGGAGTCAAAGCTGAACGGTCTCGGCGGTGACTCCGACGCCACTGACGATCCCGTGGTGATGGTCGAATACCGGCGCATGCGTGAGCACCTGCGGACCCATGGCGGTATCGCCGCCGAGGATCTTGAAATGGCCCCGGTGCCTGCGCTTCACTACGAAGCCTAGCCGGTTGCCCTGCCATGTCGACAACAGTCTTGCTGAGTGCTCAATCCTTGCACCGGACCGTCACCCATGCGGCAACCTGAGGTCAGTGTGATCGTGCCGGTGCGCGATGGCGCCGCCCATTTGCGCCGAGCGGTCAGCTCGGCGCTGGAGGCCAGCCAGGTTGGCGAGGTCATCGTGATAGACGACGGATCGCGTGATGCCACCTGGGAGGAGGCGGGAATACTCTGTAGCGATCCGCGGGTAAGGCGCCTGCAACATCCCGGGCAGCAGACGCTGGGTGTTTCCGCGTCGCGAAACCTTGGAATCACGAGTGCCCGGTGCGAACTGCTGGCCTTCCTTGACGCGGATGACTACTACCTCCCGGGACGATTCGATCTCGCTGTGTCCGTTCTGGCTGCGGACGAGAGCGTCGACGGCGTCCATGAAGCAGCAGGCACCTGGTGGGCGACCGTGGAGCTTCGCTCATGGTGGCTCAAGCATTACAACGCTCGGGTTCTCAATGGCTTGCACCGTCGCGTTCACCCGGACGAACTGTTTCGATCCATCGTTGAGGGCAATAACGGCTGGCTGCATACATCGGCCATCACCGTGCGCCGGCATCTGCTGCGGAGGACGGGTCCCTTCGACACTGAGCTCTCCATGTGTCAGGACAGTGCCATGTGGCTGAAGATGGCGGCCTGCGGACGGCTGGTCGCGGGACGTCTGGATGAGCCGGTCGCGGTCTATGTCGTGCATGGCGACAACCGGGTGCTCAGGCAGCGATCGGAGAAGCAGCACTATGAGGATTTGAAGGACGAGATCGTCTGGCGTTGGTTGCTGCAGCGTCCGCAGCTGCACTCGGCATTGGTGGTGCAAGGGTGCCAGGTGGCGCGACGAAGAATGGCGCAGGGCAGTGATGGCATGGCAGCATGGCAATCGGTGGCTACCGAGTACCCTGCCATCGCCGAAGAATCGGACTTTGTCCGGTTGCGACGCGAAATTCTCAGCAGCGGAGTGCAAGCCGGCCCCTGCGCGTCCTGGGAATACCTGAACCCTCCGATGGCAAGCACCCATTCAGGCACGGATGAATAGCGAGTGGGCCCGCCTGTAGGGCCTCGAATTCAATGGATATCGGGGGAAGGCCTTTGCTGAACCTGTTTGCAGCGCTGCGAAAGACATTCTTCAAGCCAAACCGCGCAACGGAGATCAATCCAGACCCACCCCGAATTTCAGGGGAAAATATCTACCACTGGAAGGTCGTGGATGTCGGCGACATTGTCGACTTCCCCAATGGCATTGCAGACATCTACGATCGCAAGATCGATGGCTTTCTGATTCGTGGCGTTCTTGACCCGGAAGAAATCCAGTGTCTTCTGGACGGACTGGATGAAACGGCTCCCAACGAGTTGACCGTACTGCCAAATGGCATCACCCTGTATCCAGAGAGTTTTTCTCAGCAGGATCAAAAGGTTGGGGATCCATCCGAGAACCTGCGCGCCTACTTTCAGGCCTGTGCGCTGTTCCGTCAGCGATTCCTCAAGCGCTTCGGCGTGTCAGTGGAGCAACGGCTGCAGACCGTATTTGATGCACTGGCTGGTGGTCGCCGCTCCAATGTACCCCAGGGTTTTGGCGGGGTAGGCTCATTCGCACCGTGCAGTTTCCGCCTTCTGACGTCGGGCCTCGGACGATTCAATGACCATTGCGGCAATCTGTTCCACGCCGAATTCCCGAAGTTCTATGAGAAACTCTCTCCGTTGGTCAAGATTCATGATCAACTGAGTTTCTTTGTCGTATTGCAGCAGGCGCAGCAGGGGGGCGAGCTGATTCTCTTCGATGCCCTCTGGGATCACGTGAAGATCCGGTCAGACGGAGATGCTGCGCATCTCTTGGGAGAAGACGGACGCACCTATGAACTGAATGATCCCTCCAAAGTACGTCGGCAACTGATCAACCCGAAGCCCGGTGATTTGATCATCTTCGGAGGCGGACATATCTGGCACCGTGTGGAAACCGTGGAAGGGCCGCGGGACCGAATTACACTCGGAGGTTTCCTGGCGAATTCGAACGATGATCAATCCATCTACTTCTGGACCTGAAGAGCAGTTTGCTTGCCTGACGCTACGCCGGGACTATAGGCTGGGGAGGGTCCGAGTCGATCTACGCGCCGAATGATCTGGGTCCTGGCCGTGCTGAGTTCTCCGCGCCGGGCGTTCGCCGGAACGGTCATTCGAGTGGCATGACATAGGCGCTGAACAGCGGCAACAGTTCCTCGGCCTTGAGCCCTGGCACGCTGCGGATCATGAGCTCGGGCGCAATCAGAATCAGCTGCTGCTCCGCAACAGCACCCAGACCTTGCTCTCCGGCGCGATCGAGCAGGTAGCGCAGCTTGGTCTTGATCTCCCGTTGCAGCGCCTCGCACTCCGACAGACTGTGGCGCCCGCCCGCCCGGAGTCTGCTTCCGATCTGCTCGACAAACTCGTCGAAATCGCGTGGCTGATGCCGGATTCCGGCCTGCTCTCGGCGTTTGGCGGTGGCCTGCCATTCGGCCATCTGTCCGAGCTGATCGAGATAGGTACGCCGATTGGACAGTTCCAGTGGGTTCGATTGCGGCGGCTCGTACTGGCTCAGCTCAGCGACGATGTGTTCCAGCGTCGCGGCCGGCAAGCTCAGCAGGCTGCAGTGCGCAGGCGTCTCGACCTTGGTCAGGTTCAAGACCAGGCCCTGTTGGTTGCAGAACTCCACGAAGTTCGGCAGCTCGCGCCAGTTCTGCTGCATCGGACACATCACGACCCCGACTCGCCGGTTGCGGAGCCGCGCGTAGTCGCGAAAATGCTGCAGGTTTCGCAATACCTGAGTCAGGTTCCCGTTCTTGCGTATCAGCCCATAGGTCGCTGGATCAAGGCTGTCGATCGAAACCGAAATCTCGAAGTCGATACGTTCAAGCAGCGCCTTGATCCGCCGGCTAAGTACTGTGCCGTTGGTTTGCAGGCCGATCGTCATGCCCGGATTGAGCTCCACCATGCGATCCCAAAGGTCCAGGTACTGCGGTACCAACAGTGGTTCGCCGCCGAGAAAGGTGCTGCTGCGCAGATGCGGGATATAGGGTTCGAGCTGATCGAAGAACGCCGCGTCGTAGGGTGACTCTATTGGTGGCAGTTGCTCCCTGTTCTCGCGGATGGACGACGAGAATTCACCGCGGCACATGATGCATTCGAGGTTGCAGGTGTTGACCAGCTCGAAATCCATCTTCGCCGGCGTGCCTTGACGACTGTCGGCGACGCGGTCATAGAGGCGGATGGGTGCGGCGGCGAGGTTGCGCGCCTTGACCAGATCGAAGCACCCGCCACAGCCCAGGCTCATGTCGCCCAGATCCAATGCCTGGCGCTGCTGCGCCACGGCCTGGCCGTGCCAGATCTGGTCGATGGAGTCGCGCGGATAGACACCGAGCAGGTGGATCTTGTTGAAGCAGCAGCTGTAGACCTTGCCACGCAGACCAAAGAACAGGCCCTTCTCGGCCGCGTGGCAGGCGCGGCCCCGGTGGGCGGGGTTGCGCCGCGCATCCAGCGCGGCAAGATCCGTGGCGTCAAGCAGCAGCGGTCCGGTCACGGCTCGCAGTCCGCCGATGCCAGGCTGGCGAGCTCCGGGAATACCGTAGCGAAGTTCTCGCCACGCAATCTGTCGAGGACGGCAGTGCGCTCGAGAAATGCCGGAATCCGTTGCGTCATCGACCCGGCGTCCAGATAGCGCAGTATGTTCTTCCATTGCTGGATGACGAATGCCCGCTGTTCGCCATCACGGCAGCCGTCATCCAGCGTCAGCCAGGTCAGATGCGCCTCGATGCGCTCGCGCGCCAACCGTTTCAATGCCGGTGGCAATATCTGGATGTTGTACTCGACAGGCCGCACCAACAGCGACGGGATCAGGTCGAAACGCTGGATCAGGCCCGACTCGATGGCCGCACGGTCAAACTCGGGGAGGTGCAGCAGGTTGAACACACTGACGGCAGGCGTGATCAGGAATTTCACATGCGGAACCTCGGTGCGCAGCCGCGCACGGTTGGCGAGCACATCTGACCAACGCTGATTGCTGCGCTGGTACTCTCCCCGTGCGCCCATGCCATCCAGACTGGCCGAGACGGTGATGTCGCTGAAGTCCTGCCACAGCGTCGGCGCATCCCAGCGCTTGAAGTTCAACAGCGAGAAGTTCGTGTTGTACTGCAGCTTGATTCCGGTATTGCCAACGTCACGCAACAGCTCCAGAAACTGGTAGTGCTCGTCCATCACCATCGGTTCGCCGCCTGCGAAATAGACCTCCTTGAGGTCTGGCGCCAGCACCCGCAATTGTCGCCAAAGCTCGGTCGGATCTTCGGAGCACTTCAATCGAGCCGGTGAACCCGGCCGCGTCCAGCCCAGAGCCACGGCATCACTGTGCCAGGCTGAACTGGATGTCGGCCCACAGATGCGGCAGCGAAGATTGCAGAAGTTCGAGAACCGAATGTCGACGTAGATTGGTGCTGGAATGGGTGCCGGGCCATCGGGCTGGGTTCGTGCGCGTCGTGCCTCTTCGGCGTACTTGCGGTTGCTGATGTTGCGCAGGCTGACCCAGCCCGCACCCTCCTTGTCATGGCAGCCGATGCAGCGCTCATCGCGCTGGCCGGCGCGCATGCGCGCGCGAAACTCCTGCATCGCCGGGCCGTTCCAGATCCCGGCTATCGGCTGTTGATTGATATTGCCGAAGCTGAGGTCTGCTGTTGTGGGTGCCGCACAGCACGGCGTAACGGCACCGTCGTGGGTGATATGCAGGTGCACGAAAGGCATGACGCAGAAGGCGTCACCATCGTCCAGAGCGTTCTCGCTCATCTAGTGTGATGTCCATGGCTTGAACAGGCATCAGGCAAGCTCGCCAGCAGAACTGGCGCTGCCGATGAAGAGCTGGCGCTGTGCAGGCGCCCAATGATGAATCGACGCGGCGTCTGCCTCGACAGATCGAGCATGGGAGGGATGAACGCGACCGCGGCGTGCACAAGGAGTGGCCGTCCTAACCGTTGGTAGCAACGGGGCGAAGGTCGTTGCCGATGCAGAGATCGACGTCAGCGGCGACGATCGGCCTTGGCACGTAAGGCGGCAGTGACGCGACCGGCTCTCCTTCGGGTGGGCGCAACGCGGTCTGGTCACGCACGTTCTCGAAACCGTAGATGAAGTCGTCGGGTGGGTGATAGACCCGTAGTGGCGACTCCGCGTCGCGCTGGAAGTAGATGTGCAGGGGCACATCTCTTGGCAAGATCGAGCAGGCCAGCGCAACCCGCGGAGCTTCCGAGAGATTCGGAGGCGACCCGTGGATGACGCGATGGTAGAACACCGTCGCCGTTCCCGCCTGACCGCCTGCAGCCCGCATCCTGGGGCGTACCGCCGATTCAATACTGCGCAGGTTCGGAAACAGGTGGCCGGGGCCACGGATGTGATTTCCCAGGCGGTGGCTGCCCGGTACTGCCCACAGGCCACCGTTGCGCTCATCGACGTCGTGCAGCGGCACCCAGACATTCAGTGCAGTGTGCCGGGTTTCGTCCACCACACTCCAGTCCTGGTGAATCGGAAAGGTCGTTTGCTGGCCAGGTACCTTGACGATGAACACCGGTGTCACCAGTCGACAGTCATGGAACAGGCGTTGCATCGCCGGTTGCAGCAGACGCTGCAGTTCCTCGCGGATATGTGCCTTGTAGTCTGGATCGGAGCACCAGATGGTCATGTGGATGCCTTCGCGCAACTGCGGCACCACGCCGTCGGGATTGACGGTGTAATAAAAATCGCGGACGGCCTGAAGTTCGTCTGCGTTCAGCAAAGGCACCGTGACCACGCCATCCTGATCGAGGCCCTCTTGCAAATCGATGCTGCGAAACAGGGGTTCCATGACGGGCGGCTCAGAGTACGGGCTCGGCAATCATATTGCAGCGCTCGGGTGATGCAGTCGGCAGGGCCCTCACTGCCGGCACGCCATGGCTGGCGCAAAGGGCCCTGAATTCACTCTCGTCCATGGGCTCGAAATCGAACAGCGCGTGGCCCACGACGGTACCGGTCACCGGCCGCTCGTGGCAATGCTGCAGAAAGTTCGGGTAGTTCAGCAGCCAATCGGGGGCTTGCTCAAAGATCTCGATGGGTGCGCCAGTCTGGCCCGGCTGCTTGAAGCACACCTGAAAAGCAGCCTCGGCCGGGAAGATCCCCGAGACGATGGCATCGCGGTTGCATTGCGAGTGATTGGGAAGAGAGCTGTGCACCAGTCGGTTGTCAAAGACCAGGACCTCACCCCGACGCATGGGCACAGGCTGCAGATACTCACGCACGATGTGCTGGATGTGTGCAAAGGGGAAGGGAAAGGAAACGCCGCGGTAGGGTGAAAAAAAACGGTGGCTGCGCGGCACCAGGCATAGCGAACCATTGCTGGCGTCAACATCGCCCAGGGGCGACCACAGACTCAGCGGCGAATAGCGGAATTCGTCCAGGGCAGTGGTGTCCTGATGAATGGCGAACTCGCTGGCCGGACCGGGCGCTTTCACCACGAACATGTTCACGACATTGCGGTAGTCGACGAAATGCCGGTCGAAAGTCGGCTGCATGACCGCGGCGATATCATCGTGCACCCGTCGTCGGTAGTTCAGATCCTGCGAGTAGACGCTGTAGAACATGCCGCCTTCAGCAGGCTGCAACCGGTGCTCTCGGTCGCAAATGGCCTGCAGCCTGTCGAGCTGCTCTTCGCTCCACCAAGGGACGACGGCATAGCCATCCATGTGGATGCGCTCGGCCAGCTCGCTGTCCCTGAAGACGCTATGGCGGACCGGTTGCCAACTGGGGCGTGATCGCTGGGATTGGGTGAGATCTTTCACGACACTCTCGGGTCAGTGGATGTCAGGGTTCGGCAGTGCAGTGTGGATGAGCGCCGTCAGCTCATCGAGATAGCGCTTGCGGTTGTAGCGAGTATGTACCAGTGTGGCGGAAGCCCGGCCCAGTCTTCCTGCCAGCTCGGGGTCGGTGGCCAGACGGCGCAATGCCCGGGTCAGCCCGGCCTGATCAAACGGGTCAACCAGCAGGCCGTGAACCTCATCCTGGATCACATCCGGGATGCCGGCATGGCGGGTACCAATCACGGGCACTCCGCTGGACATGGCCTCGAGCATGGCCACCGGCGTGCCTTCGCGATCTCCTGATGGTGTGATCTGGCTGAACTGGATCAAGGCCCGCGACGACTGCAACTCACGCGCAACGTCCTGGGGCGACAGGACACCGAGCCAGCGCACATGATCGGAAATGCCCAAGGCCCGCACCAGCATTTCCCCGGATTCACGCAGCGCTCCGCTTCCGATGATGCGCAGGGAGCAATCGGGCACGAATTTCAGCAGCTCGGCAAAGGCGAGCAGGACCAGCAGGTGACCCTTTTTCTCAACCTGTCGGCCCACAATCAGGAAATCACGCCCACTGACCGCAGGCTGTGCTCCGGTGAACAGTTCTGTGTCGACGCCGTAGGGCACATGGTGCAGGCGCGCAGTATGCGCACCCATGGCGGCAAGATGGTCGTGCATCTCACGCGACACGGCTATCACGGCATGAGCCTGCTCGAAAAGTGCGCGATAGCGCGTGCCATAGCTGGCCAGAACCTCCGTCCGCCAGGCGTCATAGCCGTGAAAGTGGACCAGCAGCGGCACTTTGGCGACGGCGCACACCGGCATCATCTCCACACCGCAAGGTCCGAACTGCGCAAGTACAGCCTCAACCCGGTGCTCGTTCAGATAGTCGGCCATGGCCCGCACGCGCACCCAGGGATCGGCGTTCTCACCAGGGAAACGGTAGCCCACGCTGTCGGCACCGGCAGCTCGATGCGTGGGCAGATTCCCGCCGTACAGCAGATGGATATCGAAGGGCAGATTGGCTATCTGCTGGTGGATGAAAGTCTGCGAGTAGACCTGCCGATCCGGCGAGGCGATGGCCAACGCCGTCATCGGGACGGCTCGCCGGCAGGAGCATCAAATGGCGGCTGTCGCAAGCGCGCCTTGAATTCGTCGACCCCAAGAAAGTTCTGCTGGTACGGCAAGGTGGCGAGATGCTTGAAATGCTCGGGTTTTTTCCACGGGTGGAAGTTCATGAAGAACTCGAGGTCGACTTCCAGTTTCTCCACCACGTTGCGATTCTCGTGGGGATTCATGTGGAAGTGGATCGTGGCTTCTTCCCGGGGAACCAGGATCAGCTGGATGGCCAGTCGCAGGCCTTCGGTGCGATTGATGTTGGAGTAGTGCACGATGCTGTCATCCAGCACCACCGCCTGTCCGGCCGCGATGTCCTGCGCGGGCGCCAGATGCTCATCAATGATTTCGCGCTGGATCTGGCTCAGCTCCCAGGGCACCATCGGCCCACGCATCTCGCCAAAGCGCTTGTGGCTGCCTTCCACGAATTGCAAGGTGCCATTGGCCTCGCAGCTGTCGACCAGCGGACACCAGATCGAGACCGAGGTGCAACGCCGCTCATCCACGAAGGCCCAGTTCTGGTGCAGCGGCACCTCTCCACCATCGGGTTTCTTGTGGATGAAATTGGCGATGATCGGACGATAGTCATCCAGCAGCTGACGTTGTGGCCCGTCCAACGCCGCCGTCAGTATGTCGAAGACGAGTCGCTTGTAAGCCGGATTGCGATCGATAAAGGTGAATTCGTAGGTGATTTCGCTGCTGGATTTGAAGTCAGCTTCGGCCGCCAGCAAGCTGCCGCCGCTGTGACCGAGCGTGTCGAAATACGCCTGTTTCAGGGATCGTACCTGCCTGGCATCGAGAAACGGCGTCTGCACGTACCCTTTTCGATCAAAGGTTTTCTGCAGGCTGGCATCGTTGAAGACTCGTCTCATGGTGCATTGTCCATCAGAAAACAGGGCCGGTTGCTGACCGCGCGATGAGGGGGCTGCGCTTTCGATCAGGCTGAATTCGAGATGTCTGCCAGCGCCGAGCTCGCCAGAAACTGCGCCAATTGCAGAGGGTCGACCGGTGCAGGGTCATAGTCGAACTGATCTTCCAGCATCAGACTGTCCGGGCGCAGATGGGTCTGACCACCCAGCAGGAAATCGACGCTGGAGCGGTATCGATGGACGCGTCCAGCCACGCCGAAATAATGCTTCAGATCGGCTTCTTCCGGTACCAGCCCCATCACCACCGCCGGGCGGTGGTGCGTGGTGTCGTTGGCATCGGAACAATGCAGGACACGATGGTCGTAGATCAGCACCTCGCCGGCCCGTATGGGCAGCAGCTTCATGGCCTTGCGCAATGGCTCATGCACCAGGCGATAGCCACACGGGATGTTGGGGCCGCGCACGGTCGCCTGCCAACGGTGGCTGCCGGGAATCAGCTGGATGGCGCCATTGTCGGCGTCGGTGTCGATCAGTGGCGCCCAGACATTGAAGGATCGGTACGGCCCTTCCTCGACGATATTCCAGTCCTGATGGGGCGGCAGCACGCCACGCGGACCGGGCGCCTTGTTGATGAAGGCGCCGCCCAACAGTCGTGCGCTACGGCAAACCGTCGCGAGTCGCGGCTGGAAAACGGCCATCAGACGCGCATTGACCGCTGCCCGAAGACTGGCGTCGGCCACGTGAACCGAAGCGTAAAAGCCATCGGGGAATGCAGGTACCCGCTGCCTGAGCTCATCGAGCAGCTGGCGGGCATCGCTGGCTGTCCACAGCGGGAGCACCACGTAGCCATCCAGCGTCAGCGCGCGCTCGGCGCCGACGTCCGCGAGCAGTGGTCGATGGTGGGCACTGTTCAGGCGCAGAGGTGTTCACCTCGCAGCGGCGTCGGGCACAAGCGCCGACATTCGTCTATCCGCGCCTTGACCTCGGTCGCGGACAGGCTGGGATCCACGTAGTCCAGCTCGGCAACGGCACGACCGAAGCTCGGCCGGGCAAAGATGTCGCGGTGGAAATCGTCAAAGCGCAGGAAGAAATCATCCTCCTGCTCGAACATCTCCAGGCGTCCGTCATTGCGTTGGCGATCGCGATAATAGAATCGCAGCCGAGCCTCGGACGACACCACCCCGACCGTAATGGCAGGCCGTATGGATTCGCTCATGTTCGCCGGCGAGTAATGCGCAGTTGCCTGATTGACCACTACGGCCTCACCGGCTCTGGTCGGCAGCGGGCGCATGTGCTGTTGCATCAGATATTCATGGCCGGAGTAGCAGAAAGGCAGGGTTGGCGCCCGTATGCTGCGCATGACGCGATGGCTACCTGGCAGCACATGGAGCGTGCCGTTTTCGGCGTTGGCATCCACCAGCGGGATCCAGACATTGGCGGCAATGAAACGGTCCTCGTCGACCACCGTCCAGTCCTGATGCAAGGGTAGCTGAGAATGCGGACCCGGCATCTTGTAGAGAAAGGCAGCGCCCAGTATCCGATTCCGCTGAAAGATCGGATCGAGGTGAGGGCGGATGATCTGGGTGATGCACTCACTGACCGCGCGCTTGTAGCCAAGGTCGGGAGAATAGGTGCTGGACACGAAGCCGCTGGCGGGAAGCTGCGGGTGAAAGTGCCGGAAGGCCTCCAGCAACGCGGCTACGGCTGAGGGGGGCAGCAGGGGAATCTGGACGCAACCATCGTCCCTGAAGCCACTCCAGAGCGCCGCGTCTTGCAGTAGAGGCGCCATCTCGGTCATCGCGGGTGTCATCGTGCCGCCACTCCTCAGGTAGCCAAGAGCTGCCGCAACCACTTGCGCCAACCTGACACCACCGGCTCGGCCGAAGCGGGGGTTCGGGCGGAATCGCCGGCATGTGCCGAGTGTGCAGCTGCCGCCCCTCGCTCAGGATAGCGCTCGCGCAGGCACTCCGGTGTCAAGGTCGGAAAGGCGTACTCGACTGTTCCCAGGCTTCGGCCAACATTGGGACGTGCGTTGATGTCGCTGCCAAAGTGCTCATAGACATGAAGCAGGGAATCGTCCACTTCGAAGACCTCAACGGTCCGCTCCGGCTGAGACCGGTCGTGGTAGCAGATCATCATGCGCGCGTCCTGGTGCGCGAAAAAAATGTTGATGACAACCCGATCCCTGCCCGAGCGATTGGGCGGCGAGAAATGGATGATGCTCTGATCGAAGATGATGGCCTGGCCGGCGCGCAGATGCACCGGCTCGAGAATCTGCATCAGCTCCTCACGCACGCCATCGTAGATGGCAGGAAGGGTGGATCCTCGCAGCGTGCGCAGCAATCGATGACTACCGGGCAGAACATGGATCGCTCCGTTGTGTTCATCCAGATCCGTCAGCGGACACCAGATATTGATGCCGTTGAACTGGTTCTCGTCGACCAGGGTCATGTCCTGGTGGATGTTCATCTGGCTGCCCTCGTCGCTGCCCTTGACGATGTAGCTGCCGAAGATGATCTTGATGTCCTGGGTGAGCGCTTCGATACGCGCCTTGGCGATCTCGCGAAGCCGTCGATCGACGGCTTCGCGATAGGTCTTGTCGGGAGCAAAGGTGCTGGCGTAAAAGCCCCTGACGGGTTCTGGATGGGTCTCGCGGTAGTGCTGCTCGAGCGTGGCGACCTGGGTGGAGTCGAGGAAATCCACGATGACGTAGCCATCGCGCTCCAGCGCCTGTTGATGCGCCAGATCGCGAAAGACCCGCTTCATCGGCGGAAACTCCGCGTCGAAAACGTACTTCGCAGTCGAGACGGCTTCAACCGGCTGCTCGCGGCGGGCAGGAGCAAACAGCCTGGCCATGCGCTCGGCGAGGGCGCCATCGAAGCGATTGCCATCGCGCAGAAACAACTCCGAGAGTGCAGCGCCATCCGCTGGCTTGCGCACAAAGGGCGTACGACCGATGCACTGCTGTCCCTGCGGGCGCCGGCCCTCCTGGTACAGCTGCGAGAGCGCGCCGTTGCTGTACTGATGAAAGAACTCGGGCTCGACCTGATAGCACTCAAGCTCCTGCGGATCGGCATCGGGCAACAGGTAGTAATGCCGCAACTCGGCCTCTGCGTGGGTGATGCCGATGCCGACCGCGATGCGCGCGACGTCGCTCAGGTTCGGTGGCGATCCGTGCAGCGTACGGTTATTGAAGATCAGGGCCTGACCAGGCTGCATTTCCTTGACGTCGAGAAAAGGAAATACCTGGAACATCAAGTCGCCGATGGGCGTCGGGCACTGCGGTGAGGGCGAAGCGCGGTTCTGATCGAACAGCCGGTGACTGCCCTTGATCACACCCAGGGCACCGTTATCCACCGTGGTCGGCGCAAGCGGAATCCAGACCGTGCAGGACACAAACTGGCTTTCGTCGACGAAGGTCCAATCCTGATGCGGTGGCACGATACCGCGCGGGCCCGGCTCCTTGACCACGTAGCTCGCCACAAAGCTGCGGGCACGATCGAAAAGCGTGTCGACCGGTGCCGCAGTCACGCTCAGCAGCTTGTCCATCACCGCCCGCTTGAATGCTGCATCGCGGTTGTCGAGGCTGACGTGGAAGCCCTGCTCGATCTTGTGGTCATGGTCGAGCGAGGCGTAATGCGCGCTCAGCTCGGCCACCTGGTCCGTGTCCAGGAAGGGCACGATGACATAGCCGTCGCGATCGAAGTCCGCTTGCAGCTGGGGGGATTTGAACAGGGCTCTCATGGCGATGGACAGGTCCGGTATTCGAGTAACGCGCCAAGGCGGATGGAATCAGCCTGCTGGCGGTGAATCCTGAGTCGTGATCGGCGCAGCATTGCAGGCCATGCAGATGCCCGCAAGCTCGCCGCTGTTGCCGATCTGCCAGACCACGGGCGCGGTCATCAGGGCTCCCCGGGCGATGGCACCGAGGAGATCGTTGCTGAAACTTGCCTTCACGTGCAGCGGTTCTGCGCCTTCCTCCCAGCCATACATGCCCAGGATCGAATTGTCGCGAAAATCAGTCAGCCCCGCTCGTATCGTGTAGTTGCCCGGCATCAGCGGCAGATTCAACAGAGTCGCGCGGATCGTGTTCGCGCCTTTCATCAGACTGAAATGAGGTGCCGCATCGGGTCCCATGACATGAATGGCCACCCGCCCCTGGGCGTCGACGATTTCCAGGCCAAATGTCACCTCGTCAACGTCGACCTCGGAGACACACTGGATACCCACGCACAACTGCCCCAACACTTGAGCGGATCGCGCACCGATGTCGGGGTGCGCATTGGTTTCGATCGCCGTGATCCTCACGGGAAACGTGGCGGGATGCGAAAACCGGAGATAGCGCTCGGCATTTTCGATGCCTGCATGAGGATCCGAATGTTGGGCCGCCCAGGCCTTCGGGACCGCCCCGTCCGGAATCGGCTGATCGGGCCGGCCGTTGTCTGGTGGCGTGGCCTCGGAGCCTGCCGACGGCAGGGCCTTGAGCAGGTACTCAGCCACCACCGAATCGGTATCGCCCGAGGCGAGAATGCGCCCATGGTCCAACCACAAGGCCTGACGACACAAAGTACGCATCAGGTACATCTCGTGTGAAGCCAGCAACAGCGTGCCTCCGGCGGCAACGTAATCCTGCCAATAACGCTGCATGCGCTGGGCAAAGCGCACATCGGCGACACCGAGGCTGTCGTCAACGATGAAGATGTCAATCTCGACACTGGCGTAGATGGCGAAAGCCAGCCGCACGCGCATGCCCGTGCTGAAGGTACTGACCGACGTATCGATGAAATCGTCGAGTTCGGCCAGCGCAATGATGCTGTCCACGCGCTCGGAAATCTGACCAGGCTGCAAACCCAACAAAGCCAGCTTGGTATGAATGCATTCGCGACCGGTCTGTGCCGGATTCAGGCCTGCACTGTGATCGAGTATCGCGATCCTGTCGGTGTGAACCGTGATCGAACCCAATGTCGGCTTGTAGATGCCGGACAGCAGCCTGAGCAAACTGCTCTTGCCGGCACCGTTGTGGCCAACCAGACCGATGACATCGCCGCGCCGGACGGTGAGGTTGATGTCGCGCAAGGCCCAGAACTCGCCGTCGCGCAGCGTGTCTCGCGGCTGCCTGAGGAGCAGGTCGCCCAGGAGGTCCTGGAGTCCATAGCGCGCCATCCGATCAGCGCGTCGGCAGAAGCGCTTCGAGACCGATTCGATCTGGATCAGTGTTTCACCGAGGGCTTTCATCTGCTGATGGCCAGCATCATGGTGCCAGCCTCTCTGCCAGATGTGGCGGCGCCAGCTTGCAGACGACCAGGCCTACAGGCAGAACCAGGACCACGACGGCCAGCGCGGTCCAGAAGGTGGACCAATGCGGGCTGCCGCCGCCATAGGCAAGGTAGCGCACGACATCCAGCATTGCCGTCAGCGGATTGAACATCTGGACCGCAGCCCAGGAACCCAGCGCTGGCGTCCGATAGAAAACCGGGGTAAGCAGAAAGACCAGCCACGGCAGAAAGACCATGGCACGGTCCAGATCCTTGCCGAGCGCACTGACCGGCGCGAGCAATGCGCCCAGAGCAATGCCAGCCAGCAATATCGGCAGGCAAGCCAGCAGCGCCAGCAGCAGTTGGGGCTTCAATGGCACTCCAAAAATCATCAGCACGAACAGGAGCACCGGCATCTTGGCGATCAGATGGAAGGTACTTTCCGCGATCTGCGCCATCGTCACCGCTTCCAGCGGAAAACGCATGCGCTGCAGCAATGACAGGTGCACGCTGAAGATGCTGCGCTGACCGTTGAAGGCCTCTACGAAGGTCTGCATCAACACAACCCCAAAAGCCACGTGTACCTGCATGGGGACGACGTCGGTAGGCCGCAGGACCTGATCGCGAGCATCGGGCATGCCCAAGGTAACGCCCACTGTGATGACCAGCGTGGGCACAACGGCCCAGAGCAGCCCCAGGGACGAGTGCCGGTAGAGCTGGTTCAGTCGGACGCTCAGGAGCAGGCGCGCCAGGCTGATGGTTCTCGTCGCTTCCGCCCACATCTCGACCAGGAATCGGCGAGGTCGTCGTAGCGGACTGAGTCCCGAGTTCTCGGTCAAAGGTCCAACTCCAGCTGGCGCGAGGCCGATCCTCTGCCGGCCGCGGCCTGGCAGAGTCGACGAGGAACCCGCGCGAATATCGATGGGTACATGGGTCAGACCAGAGACTCGACCGAAGCAATGCAGGCGTCGAGCATACCCCGCAGCACATTCATCTCGGCGCACTCCCGATCCATGCCGATCAAGGCCGCATGGGCCGCTTCATGATGTAGAAGGGCAGCGTCAAGGCAGTAACGACCCGCACCGCAGGCTGCCAGTTCGGCGCGAATGAAATCCAGCGCGTCGGTGCTGAGAGGGGATTCCCGCCCCGCTTCGCGCGACAGCATCGCTTTCAGTTCGGCCGAACCATGCTGGCTCGCATGGAGCAGTGGCAGGGTTGGACGTTGCAGGACCAGATCGTGACCAATATCGCGACCCAAGGCGTCCGGGGGACTCCAGATCCCCCGCACGTCGTCGCAGATCTGGTAAAGAACACCGAGCGACCGTCCGAACTCGATCAAGGTTGAGCGCGCCTGCGCCGATGTCGCTGCCAGAATCGCAATGCTCTCGCCGATGCAGACGCAGGCCGCCCCGGTCTTGCGCTCGACCATGTCGAAATAGGCCTCGGCGCCCGCCACCAGATCGTAGCGAGTGGACAAGTCCAGATGCTGACCTTCACACATCAGCAGATGAGCTCGGTTGAAGGCGGCAACCACTTCGAGTGTATGCGCCGGCGATACTCCCTCGGCAGCCAATCCCAGCAGCACGTGGTAGACCATCCCGATCAGTGCGTCACCGACGTTGATGGCTTGTTCCAGACCGAAGGCAGCGTGCAAGGTGGGACGGTTCCAACGCACGGCGTCGCGGTCCTGGACGTCGTCGTGGGCAAGACTGGCGGAATGCATGACTTCGGCCGCCGTCATCAAGGGAGCGGCGACGTTCCTGGGTAACCCGAAGACGCGGCAGAGCAGCATGCAGATCAGCGGCCGCAGGCGTTTGCCGCGTGGCAAATAGCCACCTTCGGGCAAGGCCTGCAGCGACGCGTCGGCGAAGCCGAAATGGTAGTTCAGCATGCCGTAGTGAGTGCCCGGTGGGCCGCGGCCGTCCAGATAGGCCAGGAGCATGCGGTCGATCTCGGCAATTTCCGGTGCGAAGTGGCGGTGCAGCTGATCGACTCCCGTAACCGCGGCAAGCATGGCGTCACTCTTCAATCGCGGTTCCTCTCTGGTTCATGCCTGGCGCCGATGCGGGGTACGTAGTGAAGTAGACTCCCGAGCGAATCCGGCCAGGTGCAGCCTTGAATCGACACGAAGATTCCGCCAGTGACAGTCGATTCTGCCGCCCTGCCGGCAACACGGTCGACCCGGGCGGATTGCCCGCCCGGTCCGACAGCCCTGCGAATGAAGAGGACAGCAGGCAACATTTCATGGGGTCGACCAATTGCTCTGGCGTGGTCGGCAGCAGGGGGCTGCGACCGCCGACGATGGAAGATACCATCTGACCCCGTCGCGGCGATTGCGGCAGCGGTTTCGTTCGGCACCGGCAAATCGGATCGGGAGTTCGCTGTTTGTCGCCGGCGGCGGCGTGCCTCCGCGGTAACAGCTTGTAGCCCTGCGGCACCCGTGGTCACCAACAGAAGGGATGGGTCATGCGCTGGTTGAAATTTCTGTCCAAGGCAAGATCTGTCCCCGAACACGCTGCCTCGGCGCCGTCGCCGGCCGGCTCACCGCGGTCTTTGGCCATGGCCGACACGCCGGAGCAGGTTGGGGCGTTTTACGATCGCAACAACGACGCGTTTCTGCAGGTCTATGGCGACGTCATCCAGGCTTTCCGGACCCGTGACGTCTCGGCGCTGCTCGACTACCAGATGGCGAGTATCGGCTTCACAGCTGGCCAGCATGTGCTGGACGCCGGATGTGGGGTGTGTGGTCCGGCCTTGTATTTCTGTCGCCATGCGAATGTGACGGTGCAGGCGGTCACGGTGTCGGCAGTGCAGGTCGAGCAGGCCCAGACGCGCATTGCGGCCGCCGGGCTGTCCGAACGCATCGCCGTGCGTCGCGCCAGCTACCAGGATCTTGCCAGCGAATTCGCAGCGGACAGCTTTGACGTGATTTATTTCCTCGAGTCTTTTGGCCATTCCGACGATATCGAGCGGACGCTCCGTTCGGCCTGGTCGATACTGAAGCCGGGCGGCACGCTGTACATCAAGGATCTGTTCCGCAAGGTGCCGGCCATCGATGCGCACGCGGCGAGGATCGACGCCGAGATACACAAGATCAACGCTGCCTATCACTACAACGTGCCGGACCTGGGAGATTTCCTGCACGTGCTGCGTCGCCAGGGTTTCATCCTGCAGTTCCTGAAGACCATCGACCTGCCCTTGCAGGACTTCGAGAATCTCACCATCTCCAACGAGTTTCAGGAGCTGACCGGCATCGGCCGCATCGAGAACTGGAAGGACTACATCTTTCCGGTGGATTTCTTCGAGGTGAAGTGCATGAAACCAGTGCACGACATTACGGCCGGGAACAGCCGCTATTTCCTTCAGAACCTCTACCACCTTAACGTGCTGCAAACCCGGCCGGAGGACCTTTGATCCCGGTCTCGGCGCGTGCGGCGTGCACGGCGCGGTCTCGACCTCGGGGCGCAGCGAATCCAGGCCTGGTGAGCCACATCCCCGACCTGCCGCGGACTGTCGCGTGACGAACTCGATGCAGTCGCGCCTGGTCCTGGTCCTCGCCATCTTCCTGGCCCTGGCTGCTTCAGCCTATCTGGTTCGCGGCATCCAGTTTGCATCGAGTGAACGCGGGAGCTTTGACCTCTCGACCCGGGGGCTCGAGTACCGCCTGTATTCAGTTGGGGTCTATCCCAATCAGATCATCGCGTCGAATGCCCTGCCCGGAGAGATGTTGCCCAATTCCGTCTACCCTCCGTACGCGTTTCCGATGCTCGCGCCGGTCTTTGCCTGGGAACCCACGGTTCCAGCAGCTCTGATTTTCGGCCTGCTCACCTTTGCCGCTCTGTGGGCGATAGGCGTGATGGGGTATCTCGACCTGAGGTTCCTGGGCTGGCAGGCCGGAATCTTGGGCGCAATGTCCGGCCTCGCCATTGCCCACAACTCCAGCGCCGTGGCCTTTGGTCAATTCTCGATCATCAGCATGGGTCTTGTGGTTGCGCAGATGCTCTGCCTCCGTCGCGGGCAAGTGCTGGCAGCCGGCCTCTGCTGGGCCCTGGCCATGATCAAGCCCCAGATCGGACTGGCCTTCGCCTTGCCCTTTCTGGTCGACAGGAACTGGCGGGGACTGGCATTGGGCCTGGGCATCCTGGCAGTGTTGAGCGCGTGGGCCTGTACCCAGACGCATGTTTCGCCGTTAGCCGTGCTGGACTATTGGCTGCGATTCGCGGAACTGGATTTCATCTCCGCTGGCGACAGCCAGGGCTCCAGTGCGGGAGGTGTTCTTGCCGTATCGGGACTGGATCCTCGCGCAGCGGTATCGATCAGTCTGGTGGCCGCCATGGCGCTCGCCATCTGGATCTGGCGACGAGGCGATGGGCAATCGCCGATGATTCTGCTGGCGCTGTGCGCGATCCTGGGCCGGGTGTTCATGCCACACCGGGCCTACGACAACATCATGCTGTTTCCGGCTCTGATTGCTCTGTTGGCCATCACCCTGCAGCGCAGGAGCGCGGCCTGCTATGCAGTCGCAGCCGTCTTCGGCGCCAGTGTGTGGCTGCCATTGACTTCATTGGTCCGGTCCGCCTGGCTGGAAGCGGCACTGTTGTGGTTCTGGCTTGTGGCAGCGGTTTTTCTGATCACGCAACCACCCGGGCTTCATGGTAATCGTCGTCTACATTGATGTCCCAGATGTTGTTCTTGTCGACACGACCGGAAATGATGTTCTCCACCGCCGTCTTGGCGGTCAGCATCGAATGATCCTGGTTGTTGTATCGGTGCATGCCGTTGCGACCCACCAGAAACAGGTTGGCGATGGCATCGACGTGAGTGCGTATCTGCGGGAAATCGGCATAGGCGCCGAAATAGGCAGGGTAGGCCTTGGGCACCCGAATCACGGTCGCGGCAATCACGTCCGCGGCATCCGCCAGATTGATCTGTTCCAGCTCGCGCACGGCCAGAGCCTGCATTTCAGCGTCGGAAAGCCGCCAGAGCTCATCGTCCTCGGTGCAGAAATACTCAAGACCAAGCCATACCGTGTTGGGGTCGGCAACCAGCGCCGGACTCCAGTTGTTGAAGATCTGCAAGCGACCCATGCGCACGTCCGGGTCCTGGACATAGATCCAGTTGTCCGGCAACAGGTTGATGCCGTCGTCGGCCATCTGACCTGGCCTGCGCTTCATGCGCGACAGGATCACGCCGACCGTGACGAAGTTGCGGTAGGGCAAGGATCGGGCTGTGCGCAGGATTTCCTCAGGCGCTGGCGGATCGAAACTCGTCACCAGATCCTTGACCGCCATCGTCGAGACAACCCAGTCAGGACTGACACACGTGCTTTCACCGCTGGCGAGATTCCGGGCGGACACGCGAGTGACCCGTCCTTGCGAGAGCTCGATCTTGTCGACGCAATGTGACAGGAGAATCTCCCCACCCAGCGTGCGAATTGTCTCTGCCGTCTGCTCCCAAAGCTGGCCCGGCCCCAGCCTGGGATAGAGAAAGCGTTCGATCAGGCTGACATGCTGACCCTGACGCGCACCCCGCGGTGTTGCCGACAGTGCCTGCCGCAAGGCGTGCCTCGCGGCACCGATCAGCGACAGCCCCTTGATGCGCTGCGCACCCCATTCGGGACTGATTTCGGTGCAGGGAACGCCCCAGACTTTCTCCGTGTAGGACTTGAAGAATGCGTGGTAGAGCTCGCTGCCGAACCGATTCACCAGGAAGTCTTCCAGATGACGTTCCGGGTGACGCGGCTTGACGGACGCCCGCAGGTAGCTCAGCCCCACCAGCAGGCAGCGCAGAGGTCCGAGATTGCGGACCAGGCGCCAGTTGAGGCTGACCGGATAGTCGTAGAACTTGCGGCCGAAATGGATGCGAGACAAACGATTACGCAGCAACATGACCTTGTGCGGAGCGTCGGCGGCGGCCGACGACGCGTTCAGTCCTTTCAAGCGGCGATGTCGGTTGTGGTAGCTCAGCGTGATCTCTTCGGGTGCCGCTGCTACCGCAGGATCCAGGGGCAGCATTTGCTGCCACCAGTCCATGACCCAGTCGGATTTGGAGAAGAAGCGATGCCCGCCGAGGTCCATTCGATAGCCTTGGAAATTGACGGTCCGCGAAATGCCGCCCACCGAATCTGACGCTTCCATGACGATCGGTCGGATGTTGGACTCGCGCAGGAACTGCACGGCAGCCGTCAGTCCAGCCGGCCCCGCACCGATGATCAGGGCGGTTTTTTCCTTCTCTGCCATGTTGTCCTTTGTCTATCCTGAAACCATCGGGCAACAGTAGAACCAATTCCCATACCTGGACCGGCTACTGTCAACCAAACAGATCGAGTACGAACTCGCTCACCTTTCAACGCCAGCAAACGCCGGAGAAACCTTGGCCAAGGAAGATCGGTCGGCCATGGCCGCTTCCGACCCACCCGCTGTCCCGGGCGAGGACATTCGAAGCGGACAAGCGGGCCGCACCCGCACTGGCCCGGGTCTATGTGCCTATTCCTCCGCCGCGGTCAGCAATCGGCCGCGGGCATTCTCGGCGAAGGGCTGACAAGCGGGAACTGCAGACTCCGCGTTGTTCTTGCCCTGAAGTCGCGCGCGCGCTGACCCCCAGAGCTGTTCCAGCCAGGACCAGAACACCGCGCCCGAGCAGTAGAGGTAATAGACTTGGTGAAACAACATGCCGCGCACGGCGAACCACGGACCACGGCGGCGGAGGAACAAGGTCATCAGCGCACTGTTTGCCGCGATTGCAACTGCCAGGGCAGCCACGGATACCCAGGTCGGCACATACGACAGGGGCATGCTCAGCAGGAACACCAGTGCAACGAAGGCTCGTAGCCTCTCACCGCGACTGACGTTGAGCGTGTCAACCCATCCCGTCCGCGACTGAATCAGACGCGACCACGGCAGAGCTCGACAGAAGATCTCCGTGCGCAGGAGATTGGTCAGCCGCCAAACCTTCAGGTGGGTGACCTGCAGTTCCGGAACCAGCAGTATTCGCGATCCACTCTGGCGCAGCCGCCAACCCAGTTCGATGTCCTCGATCGAGGGTTCCGTGTAGACCTGGGCGTCGAATCCATCGACGTCGAGAAACACCGATTTGCGGACAGCGCCACATCCGGCCCAGAAGGTCTCCGCCTCCCGATTGCTCTGGCAATGGTAGTGGTGATGGACCAGATTCTTGTACTGCGACCAGAAACCCGTCGCCGGAGGGCGATCGTCGTACGCCCCAAAGACAGCATCGACGCCGGTTTGGGCCATCGCCGAAGTCAGGATCTGCGCGGCGTCCTCGTGAGCAACAGAGTCAGCGTCCACAAACCAGAGAATCTTGCCGCGAGCAATGCGCGCGGCGGCATTTCTAGCCGCCCCAGGCCCCAGGCGGCCTCCCGATTCAATGACCTGGGCGCCCGCCGCGATGGCATCGGCGGCTGTCGAGTCGGTAGACCCATCATCAACCACAATGACCTCTGCAACTTCACCGCGCCGCCGCATCTGCAGCAGCGGCGCGAGGCAGGCGCGGATCGTGGCTTCTGCATTGTAGGCGGGCACGATCACACTGATCAGGGGTGCCGGATCGGGGAACGGACCAGTGATCATCTATGTGCCTTCATGCACGTCTCCGCTCCTGATCAGAGGCGAACCTGGCCCCGCATTGGCGACCTTGTCGATGGAAATGGGCCAATTGGTCGGCGATCAGCCCCGAATGGACTTGACGAAGAACACGCTACTCGCCTCCTGACAGAACCAAGCGCCGATATTACGCAAGAAGACCCGAGCGCACCTTAGCGGCGTCGGAATGGGAAGACAAGGCAGGCACACCCGGTTCATGACACTCTCTGTCAGAGGCAGCATGCCGGTCAGACCAGTGTCTCCAAGGTCTCTGCTGCGTTGACTTCAAGTGAACTGAAGAGGTGCAGGATCTTTCTCTCCCGCTAGAGATCGGCGGACTGGCGTGCAAGGGCTGTGATCGCGTCCCAGCGGCCAGCGTCGATGGCCGCCTTGGGCAACATCCAGGAGCCGCCGACAGTGATGACGTTGGCCAGGGCCTTGTAGGCCGGCGCCCTGGCTGCATCGATGCCGCCAGTGGGGCAGAAACGGGCCTGGGCGAAGGGGCCGCCAAAGGATTTGACGGCGGCGATGCCGCCGGAGGATTCGGCCGGGAAGAACTTGAAGCGCTGGTGCCCGTATTCCAGACCCAGCATCAGCTCGCTGGCAGTGGCGATGGCCGGAATCCAGGCGATCGGGGACTGCGCCGCGGCGGCATAGAGCCTGGGAGTAGCACCGGGGGAAATGGCGAAGGCGGCACCGCTGGCAACGACGGCGTCGAGATCAGCCGGGGTCAACACCGTGCCGGCGCCGACAATGGCCTCGGGTACTTCGGCAACGATCAGACGCATGGCCTCCAGCGCCACCGCGGTGCGCAGCGTGATTTCCAGCACCGGCAAACCGCCGACGACCAGGGCTCGCGCCAGCGGGATGGCGTTTTCCAGTCGCTCGATGCTGATCACCGGAACGACGGGGGCCCGGGTCAGGATGGCATCGACAGCGGCGGCGCGGGATTCAGGGGTCCAGCTGGGCATGGGGTGGTCCTTGGCTGAGAAGAAGGAAAAGGGAAAAGGGGAAATGGAAAAGGGGAAGGCATCGGGTCCTTGTGGGAGCGGGCTTTGCCCGCGACCAGGGCCGCCGCCATGGCCCGGAAAAGATCGCGGGCAGAGCCCGCTCCCACAGGGAACAAGGTCTGGAGGCGCCTTGCTTCCCGGTCGTCCGCAAGGCCCATCACCGCGACATCTTCCGGCTTGCAGCTCTTCCGTCTTCCATTTTCCCTTTCCCTTCTTCCTGCTCTCCCAGCGCCACTGCTGCCCCCAACAATCCCGGCTGCGGGTGGGTGATCACCTGGATCGACACGCCCTCCAGGTAGGTGGCGAAGCGGCCCTTGGCGAGGAAGCGCTCGCGGAAGGCGCTGGCTCTCAGGAAGGGAATGAAGCGGGGCACGATGCCGCCGGCGATCATCACCGTGCGGGCGCCGTGAATCAGCGCGGCGTCGCCAGCGACGCTGCCGAGCACCGCACAAAAGCGGGCCAGCGTGCGGCGGGCGTTGAGATCGTGGCCATCGAGCGCGGCGGCAACGATGGCGGCGGGATCGCGCAAGTGTCTGGCCCAGTCAGCCGGCACAGAGGTCTCATCGCCAGCAGCGATGGCGGCGTCGATGTGGGCGAGGCCCGCGCCGCAGAGCAGGCGCTCGTTTGAGCAACGACCGAATCGGGCCGAGATCCAGCGGCCGATGCGGGTCTCTTCCTCGCCCTGCGGGGCGAAACTGACGTGACCGCCTTCGGTCTCGACCACGCGCCAACCGGCTTCGGGATCGCCGATCAGCAAGGCCACGCCGAGTCCAGTGCCAGGGCCGATCACGGTGACCGGTCCGGTGGGCGGCAGCGCATCGGCGCCGTGCAGCAGCACGCGGTCTTCCGGCTGCAGTGCCGGCACGGCGTAGGCCACGGCGCCAAAGTCGTTGATGACCTTGAGCTCGGCCAGGCCCAGACTGCGCTTCAACTCGCTTTGTGAGAATGACCAGGCGCGATTGGTCAGGCGGATCTCGTCACCAGCCACCGGCGAGGCCACCGCCATGCTGGCGCGCTTGGGGCGCACCCGGACCAGCTTCAGATAATGCTCGGCGGCATGCTGCAAGCTGCCGAAATCCGCCGTCTTGAGGGTGCGCTGGGCACTCAGTTTGATGCCGCCCGTCTGCGTGTCGCAGAGCGCAAAGCGGGCGTTGGTGCCACCGATGTCGGCGAGCAGGGCGGTCATGGATTGGACTCCAGGCCAGACCCGTTCGCGGGCGGAGCCCGCTCCCACAGTAAGCCGGCACGTGTGGAAGCGGGCTCCGCCCGCGAACGGTGGCCTGCGGTTCGACGCGGCTGCGATGTCACGTAGGTCGCTGCGCGCCCAACGTGACCTACGTTTGAACGCTCGGCGCGCTTCCTGTGCCCCCTGCCCCCTGCCCCGTGCCCCGCTGCTGCTTCCATCGCTCATCCCTCCACAAACAGCGCCGATCCACCCTCCTCGGCGGAACAGGCGTGGGCTCGCATCAGGCCGAAGAGTTCGCGGCCGACGCCGTGGCGGTTGCCGCCCAGATCGATCTCGGCATGGGCGCGTGCTGCCCATACACCGGGATCGACTTCAGCCTGCATGATTCCGGCATCGGCGTCGATCAGGATCAGATCGCCATCGCGCACCTTGCCGATGGCGCCGCCGCAGACCGCTTCCGGCGATACATGGATCGCCGCCAGCACCTTGCCCGAAGCGCCGGACATGCGGCCATCGGTCAACAGGGCCACGCGCTGGCCGCGGTCCTGCATCACCGACAGTGTCGGCGTGAGCTTGTGCAGTTCCGGCATGCCGTTGGCGCGAGGGCCCTGGCCACGGATCACGGCGACGAAGTCTCCGGCCAACGACCCGGCCTTGAAAGCCGCCAACAGTGCATCCTGCGAGTCGAACACCTTGGCCGGCGCCTGGATGCGCCGATGCTCGGGTGCCACCGCCGAGATCTTGACCACGGCCCGGCCGAGATTGCCCTTCAGGCAATGCAATCCGCCTTCGATGTCGAAGGGTTCAGTGGTGCCCCGAAGTACCTGGGTATCGAGCGAACGCAGCGGGGCCTCGCGCCATCGCAGCTGGAGCTCATCAAGCCAGGGTTCCTGCGCCTGCGCGCGGAGATCGCCGCCGTGCACGCAGCGGATGTCGGCATGCATCAGGCCGGCATCGAGCAGCTCGCGAATGACGATGCCGAGGCCACCGGCGGCCTGGAAATGATTCACGTCGGCGCTGCCGTTGGGATAGATGCGCGCCAGCAGCGGCGTGGCCCGCGACAACTCGTCGAGATCATCCCAGTCGATGCGGATGCCGGCAGCCCGGGCGACGGCGACCAGATGAATGGCGTGATTGGTCGAGCCACCCGTGGCGGCAAGGCCCACCATGGCGTTGACGATGGCTTTCTCGTCGATGGTATGACCGATCGGCGTGTACTCGCTGCCGAGTGCGGTAATGGCGCAGGCGCGCTCAGCCGCGGCCACGGTGAGGGCATCGCGCAGCGGCGTATTCGGATTGACGAAGGCGGCCCCGGGCAGATGCAGCCCCATGACTTCGAGCAGCATCTGGTTGCTGTTGGCGGTGCCGTAGAAAGTGCAGGTGCCGGGGCCGTGGTAGGAGGCCGATTCGGCATCGAGCAGCTCCTCGCGCGTGGCCTTGCCCTCGGCATAGGCCTGGCGGACGCGGGCTTTTTCCTTGTTCGGCAGGCCCGAGGTCATCGGCCCGGCTGGGATCAGGATGGTCGGCAGATGACCGAAGGACAGGGCCCCGATCAGCAAGCCCGGGACGATCTTGTCGCACACGCCCAGCATCACGGCGGCATCGAACATTTCGTGCGAGAGGGCGACCGCGGTCGCCATGGCAATGACGTCACGCGAGTACAGCGACAGCTCCATGCCGATACGGCCCTGGGTGACGCCATCGCACATGGCCGGCACGCCGCCAGCAAACTGGGCGCTGGCGCCGACGTTGCGGGCCGCCATCTTGATCAGCGCCGGGTAGTGCTCCATCGGCTGATGGGCGCTGAGCATGTCGTTGTAGGCACTGACGATGCCGATATTGGCCGCACGAAGAGCCCGCAGTGGCGCCTTGTCGTCGCCGCTGGCGGCAAAGCCGTGGGCCAGATTGCCGCAACTCAAGCGGGCACGGGCTGTGCCCTGTTCGCGCGCGGCGTCGATGCGTGCCAGGTAGGCCGCGCGCGTGGTACGACTGCGCTCGACGATGCGGGCGGTGACGCGTTCAGTAACAGGATGCAGGCTCATGGCTTGGACTCGAAGTTACGGGGCACGAGGGCACGAGGGCACGAGGGCACGAGGGCACGAGGGCACGCAAGATGATCGTGGACCGGTAGCGGTGAGGAAGGGCGAAAGTCCCTGTGGGAGCGGGCTCTGCCCGCGATGCTTGTGGCGGCGACAGGGCAGACGGCGAAGAGCCTTCGCGGGCGGAGCCCGCTCCCACAGGGCTCGCCGCTACCGCTCTTCCCGTGCCCCGTGCCCCGTGTCCCCTGCCCCGTAGTTGCATCACGGACTCCAGTGCACTTCGGCCGCCGGATGCGCCGCCCGCAACAGCGCCGCCACTGGCAGCATCGATGCATCGCCTTGTGCCCGGGCCTGTTCAAGCACGGCGCGCTTGTCTGCTCCGGTGATCACCAGCAGCAGCAAACGGCTGCGCAGCAAACGGGCCAGGCTCAGGCTGACGCGCGGATGGGGCCCGGCGGCGGGCATCGGGTCGGGCAGGATGGCCACCGCATCTTTGACAGCGGACGCTGTGGGTGAAGGGCCCTGATCGCGGACAGAGTCCGCTCCCACAGTGGCTGGCACCTGGAGCGCGGCGGCGAGATTGGGCGCGCCCGGAAACAGCGAGGCGAAGTGACCGTCGGCGCCCATGCCGAGCATGGCGACATCGAAGGCTTGCGGGTATTCGGCCAATGCGGCGTTGGCGTAACCCGCATCGGCATCACCCGTGGGCAGCGCCGGCACCAGCGACAGCCAGTGAATCCCGTCTGCGCCGGCAAAGGCCTCGCGCATCTGTCGCAGATTGTTGTCGGCATGGTCGGCGGCCACCCAACGCTCGTCGCTGGGCAGGATGGTGACCCGGCTCCAGTCGCGCTGAGCACTCGCCAATTGCCTGAACACTGGCGGCGAAGTGCGACCTCCGGCCAGCGCCAGCAGCGCCTGTCGTCGCTCGGCCAAGGCCAGATCCATGGCGACGGCGATGCGGTCGGCGACGGCGCCGGCCAGCGCGGCCGGCGTGGAATGGGTGTGGGTAGTCCAGGTCATGGGCTGCTGAGCGTCTGGAAAAGGGAAAAAGGAAAAAGGAAAAGGGGAACAACGGGCTGCCCGCGGGAACCAGCGCGCGAGGTCTTGCTGCGCCCCGCTGACACAGACTCTGCGTCAGCATCGACCCGAGCTTCGGGCCGTGCAGGAACCCTCTCCACCACGCTCCCCTTTTCCATTTTCCCTTTTCCTTTTTCCCACTTCCGACTCATTCCCGCCAGCTGTCGCCATGCCTTTCGATCAGGGCGACGGAACTGGCCGGTCCCCAGGTGCCGGCGGGGTAGCTCTTGGGCTTCATGCCTGCGTCCGCCCAGCTCTTGAAGATGCCGTCGACCCAGATCCACGCGGCTTCGGTTTCATCGCGGCGCACGAACAGGGTGCCGTTGCCTTCCAGGGCATCCAGGTAGAGGCGCTCGTAGGCCAGACGGCGGTGGACATGTTCGAAGGTCTCGTGCAGATCCAGATCCAGCGCCACCTGCGAGAACTTGAGGCCGTCGCGATCCAGGCCCGGGGTCTTGTTCATCAGCATCAGCGAGATCCGTTCTTCCGGCTGCAGCTGAATCACCAGCGCATTCGGCTGGATGCGCGCATCCTCGCCGAAGATCGAATGCGGCACCTTGCGGAACTGCAGGAAGATCTCGGTGCAGCGCCGCGGCATGCGCTTGCCGGTACGCAGGTAGAAAGGCACGCCCGACCAGCGCCAGTTGTCGATGTGGGCGCGCAAGGCGACAAAGGTCTCGGTCTGGCTGTCCCTGCCGAGTTCATCGCGATAACCCGGTACGGCAACGCCGTCGATGGCGCCGGCGGTGTACTGACCGGCCACGCTGTGGCTGGCAGCGTCGTCGCGATCGATGGGCCGCAGCGAGCGCAGCACCTTGAGTTTTTCGTTGCGTACGGCGCTCGGATCAAACTGGGAGGGCGGCTCCATCGCCGTCAGACAGAGCAGCTGCAAGAGATGATTCTGGAGCATGTCGCGCATGGCACCAGAGGTGTCGTAATAGTCGCCGCGACCCTCCACGCCCACGGTTTCGGCCACGGTGATCTGCACCTGGGCGATGTGCCGCGCGTTCCACAGCGGCTCGAACAGGGCATTGCCGAAGCGCAGCGCCAACAGGTTCTGCACACCCTCCTTGCCGAGGTAATGGTCGACCCGGAAGATGCGCTCCTCGTCGAAGACCCGACCGACGCCATCGTTGATCTCGATGGAACTGGCCAGATCATGGCCGATGGGCTTTTCCAGCAAGGCGCGGGTGCCTGGGCCCGCCAAGCCGGCAGCGCCCAGCGCGGCGCAGATCTGTGCATAGAAGCGCGGCGCGGTCGACAGGTGATAGACCACATCACCGTTGCGCATCGATTTGATGGTCTCGATCAGGGCGCCAAGGGAGGCCTCGTCGTTGAGCCCCGCAGCCTGGTAATGGATGCGATCCAGCAGCGCCGACAGCTGCCCGGCGTCACGTTCCGCCGCGCTGTAGCGGCGCTCGATGGCCTCGATCACCGACTGCCTGAACGCATCCGGCGTCAGCTCGCTGCGCCCGGTGCAGAGCACCTTGAGGTCGGCCCGCAGATAGCCGTCGCGCTGCAATCCGTAGAGCGAGGGCAACAGCATGCGCTGGGCAAGATCACCGGTGGCGCCAAAGATCACCATCAAACTGGCTGACTGCGCTGTCATTTTTGGTTTCCCAAGGACTTAGGCAAAAAGTATGGCCTGCAAAAGCACGTGGTGGGATTGCATTCGATTGCAGGAAAGGGGCAATGCGCGGGCGATGCGGGGGCACGAGGGCACGAGGGCACGAGGGCACGAGGGCACGAGGGCACGGGGCGTGAGGGCACGGGGCACGGGGCACGGGGCACGGGGCACGGGGCACGGGGCACGGGGCACGGGGCTCGGGGCTCGGGGCTCGGGGCTCGGGGCTCGGGGCTCGGGGCTCGGGGCTCGGGGCTCGGAAGATGATCAGATGCTGCGTCATTGCGAGCCACCTGTATCGGCCTGAAACTGCTCACGGGCCATGAACCCTCGGCGTCATTGCGAGCGTAGCGAAGCAATCCAGGGATGTGCGGCGATACCCTGGATTGCTTCGTCGCTGCGCTCCTCGCAATGACGCATCAACAACTTGCGATATGGGTTCATGGAGAGCGCAGCGAAGCAATCCAGTGCTTCTGATGCTGCCCCTCCCGAGTGCCAGGCTGTCCATCCTCCTATTACGCTTCTTCGGCCCGTCACCCAAAGCGTCCGGACAAGTCCGGGACCTACAAGAGCCTTGATCTTGCCGTGCTGTGGCGCTGATGAATGAGCGGATCCACTAGAGCCCCGTTTCTCGACCGGCTCAGACCGTCGGCCCGAGCTCGCGGTCGTGCCACCGCGCCAGGAGCAATTGCGCGCTGAAGGCGCCGATCAGGGCCAGGAACATGTCCCACTGGGTATCCCAGGGATCCCCCTGGGTGGCGAGGAAGGCGTCGGCATCGCCGCCCCAGATCAGTGCCGCCCACCATTCGATCAACTCGAAGAAGGCGCTGAAAGACAGGGCTGCCGCCAGCACCAGATAGAACAGCCAGCCGCCGCGCTTCAGTGGTGTCAGCCGCAGCAGCAACTCGCGCGCCAGGATGGCCGGCACGAAACCCTGGGTGAAATGGCCGAGCCGGTCGTAATGGTTGCGCGACAGATCCAGCCACTCCTGCACCCAGATGCCGAGTGGAACCTTGGCATAGGTGTAGTGGCCACCAACGATCAGCAGCACGCAGTGCAGCGCGATCAGCACGTACAGCAACCGGGTCAGCGGAAAGCGCTTCCAGCTCAGCATCAGCAGGGGCACGCCGATGAGTACCCAGATGACTTCCATCAGCCAGGTCAGGCGATCGGTGGGACCGATGGCCGACCACAGCAGCACCGCGGCGACAGCGCTGGCGAGGACCAGACCCTGGCGGGCGTCGAGTGTGGTGAGCGGACGGGATGACATGGGTCGGATCATACGGCCTGGGCGCAGCCGGCGCTGACGATGTCGAGGTGAAGCCAGACACGAGGACGACGCCGATGGCGGAGAAGCCTCCTCTACACATGACTTTCATCAGGTGTAGCCCAGAGCATTGGGGTGTTACCGTCTGTTTTCATTGGGGCGAAGCACGGGAGTAGTCGGCAATGGACGTTTTCACGATGGTGGTCGCATTGGTTGGCATCGGCGCCGTCGCCAAGATTGCCAATCGCCGGCACAAGCGCGAGACCGAAGCACATCATCGCGACGCCGGGGCAGACGCGGCCTTGCGTCAGGAAGTCGCAGCCCTGCGCGAGCGCGTGGCCACGCTGGAGCAGATCGTCACCGAACCGGCCTACGATCTGAAGCGCCAGATCCAGGCGCTGGAGACCCGACGCGCGGCCTGACGGGAGGGCGGATGGGTCTGCTTGGCCCAATCCACCCTGCATTCGTATGCGTAGTCCTTCGCGGCGGCGCTGGTGCGCTGCAACAAACGGATCAGTAGCCTAAACTGGGATTCAGTTTCCAGCTCAGGCGCCACCATGACCCGTTCCGTCGTCTTTGAACCGCAGGATCAACCCCTGCGGGAAGATGTCAGCCTGCTCGGCAAGCTGGTCGGTGAAATGTTGTCCGATCAGCTCGGTTCCAGCTTCTTCCAGTTGCTGGAACAGGTGCGCCGCTGCGCCATTGCCCGGCGCGAGGGCGAAGCCGATCGACTGGGGGAATTGTCCTCGCTGCTCGGCGATCTGCCGGTGGATCGGGCGGTGGATCTGGTGAGGGCCTTCTCCAGCTACTTCCAGCTGGTCAATCTGGCCGAGCAGGTGCATCGCATTCGCCGCAGACGTGAACATCAGGCAGCCGATTCCGGTCCACAGCCGGGTGGCGTCATGGATGGTCTGACCCGTCTGCGTGATGCCGGCGTCAGCACCGATGCCGTTCGCGAGGCTCTGGGCAAGCTGCTGCTGGAGCCGGTGTTCACCGCGCATCCCACCGAAGCGACCCGAAGGACCATGCTGGAAAAAGAGCAGCGCATCGTCCGCGCCTTGATCGATCGACTCGACAGCAGCCGCACGCCGGAAGAAGAGCGCACCCGGCTGGCGCAGATGCGCATGCACATCACTGCCGCCTGGCAGACCGCCGAATATTCGCCGGTGCGACCCAGTGTCGAGCAAGAGCGTGAACACGTGTTGTTCTACCTGTCCGATGTGCTGTTCCGCGCAGTGCCGGCCTGCTACGCCGAGTTCGAACGCTGCCTGGCAGCCACCTACCCAAAGCTGGTCACCGGCGCGCCGATGCGTCCGCTGCTGCGCTTCGGCACCTGGGTGGGTGGCGACATGGACGGCAATCCCAATGTCGGCGCCGACACCATCCGCGAGGCGCTGGCCGCACACCGACGAGTGCTGTTCGGCCGTTACCTGGGTGAGCTCAGGGAGCTGTCGTTGATCCTGAGCCAGTCGCGCACGCGGGTGGCGGTGGATCCGGCCCTGGAACGTCGCGTCGTCGAGTACTCCAAGCACCTGCGTCGGGCCTGGCGTGGCATTCCCTTGCGCCATCGCGACATGCCCTACCGCTGCCTGCTGATCCTGATGGCCGCGCGGCTGACCTTGAGTCTGGATGATCGCGACGGCGGCTATGCCGGACCGGACGAATTCCTGGCTGATCTGGATCTGATCCGGCTGTCACTGACGCGCAATGGCGCCCGCCATGCCGGTCTCTATCCCTTTGAACGTTTCGTCTCCCGCGCCCGCACCTTCGGCTTCCATCTTGCGGCACTGGATATCCGTCAGCACGCCGAAGTACACCGCAATGCCCTGGCCGACTGCATCACCGGTCCGGCCTGGCAGGAGCGCCAGCCGGCGCAGCGCCTGGAGCAGCTGCACCGGGCCATCGCCGGCGACTACGCGCGGCCTGAGGCACCCGCCAACGGCACCGCCGGCACGCTGGAAGTCTTCGACGCGCTGGCCGAGAGCCGCGCCCGCTACGGTGCCGCGGCCATCGGCGTGTTCATTGTCAGCATGAGCGAAAGCGCCGAAGACGTGCTGGCGGTGCTGGCGCTGGCGCGGATCGCCGCCGGTCCCGGTACGGAGCCTTTGACGCTGGATGTGGCGCCGCTGTTCGAGACCGTCGGCGACTTGAAGGCGGCACCGCGCATCCTCAGCGAACTGTTGGCTGATCCGGTCTACCGCCAGCATCTGCGCGGCCGTGATGACCGCCAGGTGGTGATGCTCGGCTATTCCGACAGCAACAAGGATGGCGGCATCGCGGCATCGCGCTTCGCGCTGCAGGAAGCGCAGATCGCGCTCAGTGAGATCGCCCGCGAGGCCGGTATAGACCTCAGCTTCTTCCACGGTCGCGGCGGTACCGCCAGCCGCGGCGGCGGACGCACCGAGCGCGCGGTGATGGCCGCGCCGCATGGCAGCGTGAATGGTCATCTGCGGCTGACCGAGCAGGGCGAGGTGATCCACCGCAAGTATTCGATCCGCGCCATCGCCCTGCGCAACATCGAGCAGGCCTTCTCGGGGCTGCTGCATGCCACGCTGAATCCGGCACCGCAGGATCCGCGCCATGCGCAATGGCGCAGCTGGATGGCCCGCATCGCCGACCGCAGCCGCGACACCTACCGCGAGCTGGTCTACGGCGATATCGCCTTTGCCGAGTATTTCCGCGCGGCCACACCCATCGACGTCATCGAGCGCATGAAGATCGGCTCGCGGCCCTCGCTGCGCAAGGGCGCGGCCTTCCGCATCGAACAGCTGCGGGCCATTCCCTGGGTCTTCTCCTGGTCGCAGAGTCGCCACGCCCTGCCGGGCTGGTTCGGGCTGGGCACCGGTCTGGAGGAAATCTGCGCCAGCGAAGGCGAGGCGGCGATCGTCGACATGGCCAGAGATTGGCCATTCTTCCGGCTGTTGCTGGAGGACGTGGAGATGGTCCTGGCCAAGGGCGATGTCGGCATTGCCGCGCTGTATTCGCAGCTGGCCGGGCCGCTGCACGAGCGCTACTGGCCGATCATCGAAGCCGAGTGGCAACGCACGGTGCATTACATCCTGCGTCTGAAAGGCAGCAGCGAACTGCTGGAATACGATCGCCGGCTGCAGCGCACGATTCGCCTGCGCAATCCCTATGTGGATCCGATCAGCGTGCTGCAGCTGGATCTGCTGCAGCGCTGGCGCGCCGGTGAGCGCAAGGATGAGGATCTGTTCGAGGGTCTGGTTTCCACCGTCAACGGCATTGCCCGCGGATTGCAGAACACCGGCTGAGCAAGGACTCACCGCAAACATGACAACGGCCGGCGATTGCCGGCCGTTGCATCTTGCCCCCGAGACTGCCGCAACTGACTGCGGCAGCTGGGCCCATCAGGGTAATTCGAAGCCGCTGCGTACCAACGGCAATGGTGAGAACAGTTGCCGCGTGATATTGACGTTCTGCTGGAAAACCGGCGTGCCGGGTGGCGGCCCGTTGCACTGGAAGTCCAGCGAGAAGTAGATCCGCAGATCGATATCGCGAATATCCGGATACTCGCCGATATAGCGCGGACTGTCGGCATCCCAGCAGTACTGTTCGTACAGTTGCCCGCTGTTGGCGTTCCACGCCGAGGGGCTCAGGAAGCAATCGAGCACCGCACGCGCCAAGCCATAGGGTGTGGCCGGCGGCCCGAAGGGATTGTTCGGATCCTCGTGATAGAACTCACCCTCGCCCGGCGCCCAGCCCTGCGGATTGGTCGAGGGATTGGCCGGGAAGCGCTGGCGCACGCAATTCACCGCCGTCTGGCTGACATTGGACAGGCCGTTGATGGTGTAGACCCAGACCGGGGCATCGCCAACCACGAATCCGCGGATCAGCGTGGCCGTCAAGCCGCCCGGCGTCTGCGTGGCCTGCACGTCGCGGAAGCCCAGCGGAGCCGCCTGATCGATGCGCAGGCGGGCCAGGGCCGTGTTGGTGTTGGCCACCGAGAGATTCAGCACGGTGACTCCGGCACCGAAGTCAAAGGTGGTGTTCGACAGGAAGCCGTAGCCCGAAATGGTCACATCCATCTCGGTCCCGATCGAACCCTGGAAGGGATCGACATTGGTGATGTTGAAGGTGGCGATGGGCGGAATGGCGCCGAAAGAGGTGCCGGCCTGGATGAAGCGGCTGCTGCCGGGCGGCAGCAGATACACCCACTCCAGCGCCGCGCCGTTGTCGATGCAGCCGGTGGCTACCTGATTGTTCAGACTGCCCGAGCCGATCTGTGACCAGACGCTCGAGAAATCGCTGGCGGTATATCGGGTCGCGGGGGTCAGCGGCAGATGCAGAATCGTGTACTCGGGGACCACGCCGGCGCAGGTGCGGCCACCGGGGCTGCTCGAAATCGGTTCCTTGAAGGGGATACCCCTATCGCTGCTGGCCAGGTAGATGTCGCTGCCGAGAAAGACCGTGATTGTCTGTGATGTGGCGCTGAGATTGACCACCCGGAAGCGTTCGACGAAATAATTGTCGCCGTTGGCGTAGGTGATTTCCTTGATCACACTCACCCCGGTGCTGCCCAAGGCACTCACCACCTCGACCGTGTAGGGCGAAGCCGTGGTGCCGGCGCCCGATACCGGTGACAGCGAGACTTCGGTGAAAGGCGTGGTGGCGCCCAATCCGCCAGTGGCCGTTCCGCCCGGATGCGTGCTGAAATTCGGGGTGTACAGGGTGCCGCCCATCTCGACCATCCAGCCCATGTCGGCGGTCTCGGTGGCATCACTGGGATAGATCTGACCCGATCCCGGCACGGTGTCGTTGAACACCTGATAGGACTGGTCGGCACCGACATTGATGGTCAATGGGCTGCCAGTGATGGTGGTAAAGGCCGGGCCGCCCAGGCTGGCCTTGTCCGGCATGGTCGGCTGCTTGGCCGCCATTGGCAGTGCCAGTGTCAAGGCAAGCAGTAAGACGAGGATTCTGTTCATGTTCTTTACCCTCTATCCGCCGAGCTGGATCCGCCTGGGAGTTCCCGTTTGGACACCGCGCTCCAGTCACGGACTGGTTCTTGAATCGACCTCGGCCCGGTTTCTGCCGTGGGTTCGTTGCGCTGCGGCCACGGTCCGCGCAACGACGGACTTTCGGGTCTATTGAAGCACATGGCGCCTGAACCGCCGACACCGCGCCCATTCGACCCCGCCTTGCCAAGATACCACAGCATATATTCCTTGCAGAACCGCGGTTTGCGAACTGTTCCTCAGGTTGCGGTTAAGAATGCGTGCGGGCTGGGGGCTACGCAGCGGTTCCGGGGGCACGGGGCACGGGGCACGGGGCACGGGGCACGGGGCACGGGGCACGGGGCACGGGGCACGGGGCACGGGGCACGGGGGCACGGGGGCACGGGGGCACGAGGGCACGAGGGCGCGAGGGCGCGAGGGCGCGAGGGCGCGGGGAAGGCTAAGCCGCTCTTGCCCCGGATCTGAGGGATCTGTCGGTCCAGACTTGTCTGGACGTTGTTTGTTCGGCTCCCCAAGCATTCGCCGCGCCGTGCACTCCGTTGACCCATGCCGCCAGCATCCAATGCGTCATTGCGAGCCATCTGTGTCGGCCCGACACTGCAAAAGGGGCATCAACCGTAGGTTGGGCGAAGCGCAGCGTGCCCATCATCGGTACGAATCGTTGGGCACGCTGCGCTTAGCCCAACCTACGCCTTTCGGACTTCGCGTTCTCTCTGCTTTCCTTTGTGTTCTCTGCGTCCAGCTTCTGGCCACCCCGCTGCCTCAGGACAGGATCGTCGCGACCACCGTCACGCCCCGCCCGCCCTCACCATCGCCATGCTGCGCCGATGGTAAGCTTCAAGGTTTGCCCAACCCGGAGTAGACCTTTCGATCATGTGGCGACCTGGGCTCGATCAGTTGCGCGCGAGTTTCGCCGATGTCGATCTGCGACGTGGGCTGCGCTATGCGCGCGAGCATCGGGTGCTGTGGATCGAGCGCCGCGAGAGCGGGCAGGAACGGATCCTGGTGGGCGAGGTGCGCGGCTCGCGGCGCACCCCCTATCGGGTACATGTGCGGGCCTGGCTGCGCAACGAGCGGTGGCGCATCGAATCGCATTGCAGCTGTCCGGTGCAGGTGGCCTGCAAGCATGCCGTGGCATTGCTGCTGCACGCAGGTGGCGATGTCGGGTCGGAGCCGGCCAGCGTTGCCCGGGCGCCCACCCAGCCTGAGCAACTGCCGCTGGAGGGGCGTATCGGCTGGCTGGCCGACAGCCTGGGCGACCAGCGTGTACTCGGTCTTCGGCTAGGACGCTGGGTCGTTTCCTCCGGCGGTGGCGGTTGGCGCTTCGAGGCACTGGCGGCCAGCGGCCTCAAGGCCGAGTTGCGGGAGACCTTGTCGGCTGATTCCAGGCTGCTGCTGGGCGTGGCCAGCCGCGCCAAACCGGTCTGGTTCGAGGGCCAGTACTGGTTCATACCTGGCGCCACTGCCTTCGAAGCCGTGCTCGGCGTGGCAGGCGAAGGCGTTTGCGCCTGGCAGCGCGCGGGCGTGCTGCTCACGCCCGGGCCGGATCGCACGCTGGACTGGGCCTGGAGCATCGATGCCCGCGGCTGCCAGCACCTGGGTGTGAGCGCAGACGGCGCCCCGGTGCTGCACACCGGCGATACCTGGCTCTATGCCGATCCGATCCAACGCCAGATCGGTCGCATCGACTCGCCATTGGCGCCGACCTTGATCAGTGAACTGGCCGGACTGGCGCCGCTGGCCGCCAGCGCCGTGGACGCCTTCCTGCAACGCCACGCTGAGCAGCTGCCGCCCGAATTTCCGCGTCCGCGGCATCTGGACATCGAGCAGCCGCCGGTGGAATCGCCGGTGCCGATCCTGACGCTGCACCAGAGCGCCGCCGCCCACGAGGCCCGCGGGCAACGCACGGCGCGCCTGATCGCCTTCGCCCGTCTGTCCTTCCGCTACGGACCGGCGCGCGTGGGTGAGGCCGATCCGAGCATGGAACTGAACGTCTATGATGGCCACAAGGTGCGGCTGTACGCGCGCGACCGTGGTCGCGAACGCGAGCTGGCCACCCGCCTGAAGCAGCTGGGCCTGATTTCCAATCGCCATGCCCAACTCGATCATCCAGGCCTGCAGCAGCACGACTGGGTCATCAACCCGGACGGCGATCCGCAAGCGCTGAACGAATTCAGCTATGTGATGCTGCCGCGGCTGCGCAGCGAGGGCTGGCGCCTGGAATACGGCCCGCGCTTCCCGCTCAAGCTGATCGACACCGAATACCGTTTCTATGGCGAGATCGACGCCGACTCGCTGCAGTCGGCACTCACCGTCGAGCTCGGCATCGACGTCGACGGCGAGCGCATCAATCTGCTGCCGACCCTGCGCGAGGGCTTGCGCGATGGTCGTTTCAACGATCTGCCCAATGCCAGTGATGCCATCGTCGCCCTGACACTGCCGGGCGAGCGGCGCCTGCCGATCGCCGCCGGACGCCTGCGCTTCATTCTGGACACGCTCAACGAACTGGGTGAGGCCGGCGCCGTCGATCAACGCCGATTGACGCTGCCGCGCGCGCGCGCCGCAGCCCTGATCGATCTGGAAAAGGAGCTCGGCGGAAGCCGGCGTTTGTGGACCGGCAACAGCGCCGTGCGTGAGCTGGCCGAGCGACTGGCGCGCTACGCCGGCTTGCCGGCAACGCCAGTACCCCAGGGTCTCAAGGCCGAGCTGCGGCCGTATCAGATCGAGGGTTTGTCCTGGCTGCGCTTTCTGGGTGAATCCGGGCTGTCGGGCATCCTTGCCGACGACATGGGCCTGGGCAAGACCCTTCAGGTGCTGGCCTATCTGGTCGGCGAGCAGGAGGCCGGCCGCAACGACCGACCCAGTCTGGTGGTCTGTCCCAAGAGCGTGCTGCCGAACTGGGCGGCGGAGGCCGCGCGCTTTGCCCCCAGCCTGCGCCAGCTGGTGCTGGCCGGACCCGAACGCGGCAAGCGTCGCAAGCAATTGCCGCAGGCCGATCTGGTGCTGACCACCTATCCGGTGCTGGCGCGCGATGTCGAGGCGCTGGTGGCGCAGCCCTGGCATGTGGTGGTGCTGGACGAATCGCAGATGGTCAAGAATCCGGCCACGCTGGCGGCCCGCGCCGCGCGCAAGCTGGAGGCCCGCCAGCGCGTCTGCCTGACCGGCACGCCGCTGGAGAATCATCTGGGTGAGCTCTGGGCCCAGTTCGATTTTCTGCTGCCCGGGCTGCTCGGTTCCAGGGCCGATTTCACCCGCCATTTCCGCAAGCCGATCGAGAAGAGTCGCGACCGCGACACCCGTGAACGCCTGCGCCGGCGTATTCGCCCCTTCCTGCTGCGCCGGACCAAGGACCAGGTGGTTGCCGATCTGCCGCCCAAGACCGAAGTCACCCGCAGCATCGCCCTGGAGGGGCGGCAACGCGATCTCTACGACACGCTGCGCGACAGCTACGCCGAGGAGATCCGCGGCTACATTGCCGCTCAGAGCTTTGACCGCAACCGCATGCGCGTGCTCGAAGGGCTGATGCGCCTGCGCCAGATCTGCTGCGACCCGCGGCTGATTCCGCGCGACAGCAGTCGCGCCGTGCCTTCGGCCAAGCTCGACTATCTGATGGACATGCTGCACGAGCTGATCGCCGCCGGTCGGCGCATTCTGGTGTTCAGCCAGTTCACCAGCATGCTCGAACTGGTCGAGGCCGAGCTGGCCTCCGAGCGCATCCGCTACGTCAAGCTGACCGGTCAGACCGAAGACCGGGCGACCCCGGTCGAGCGCTTCCAGCGCGGTGAGGTGCCGGTGTTCCTGATCAGCCTGCGTGCCGGCGGCTTCGGCCTGAACCTCACCCGCGCCGACACCGTCATCCACTACGACCCCTGGTGGAATCCCGCCGTAGAATCCCAGGCCACCGATCGCGCTCACCGCATCGGTCAGGACAAGCCGGTGTTCGTGTATCGCTTGATCGCCGCCGACACGGTGGAAGAACGCATCCTGGCGTTGCAGGCGCGCAAACGCGAGTTGGCCGATGCCTTGTTCGACGAGTCCGGCCAGAGTCTGGCCGCAGGCCTCACTCCGGATGACTGGCTGTCGCTGCTGGAGTGAGTTGGGTGACGAGGGCACGAGGGCACGAGGGCACGAGGGCACGAGGGCGAGAGGGCGAGAGGGCACGTAAGACCAAGAGCCGGCACGGCCGATACTGTGGGAGCGGACTTCGTCCGCGATAATCGCTCGCGCAGCTGGAACGCCTGATCGCGGGCAGAGCCCACTCTCTCAACAAATTTTCCGCAAGTGCTTGAATCAATAATCATTTTCCGCAAAGGACGCAAAGTAGAGCGATTCCAAGATTTCGGTTGGCGGTGTCGCCAGAGATCGTGCTCAACAAGACAGCTATTGAAATCTTCGCGTCCTTTGCGTCCTTTGCGGACAATAAATGAAGCCCCGAGATCGCCGACAGTTTGATGCGCGAACAAGCACACCACCAGGGACGACCGGGACACTCCGGGATTTTCAACAAGCAAGCAGGGTTCAGCTGTTTGCCCGCAGAATCGCGCTCTTTCCTGCCGTTGACGGAAGCCTGAACGATGCTTCGAATCGTCGCACTGATGCTGCTGCTGGTGGCCGGTCAGGCCGCCGCCGTCCCGTATGAGCTGACCTGGCGCCTGAGTTTCGATACCAAGACGCACACGGCGCTGGGGTCGCTGACCCTGGGCCCGGGCAGCGAGCAGCTGCGCCAGCTCGATTTCAACTTCCCGCCGGCACGCTATTCGGAGATCAGCGCCAACGGTGAGCTCACGCGCAAGGGCGCGCGCGCGATCTGGGTGCCACCCGCCAAGGGCGGCGTCATCCGTTGGCGGGTGAAGATCGACGAGCGCCGCGCCAACGGCGCCTATCGCAGCTATTTCCCCGGCGACTGGGCGCTGTTTCGTGGCGATCAGGTCTTTCCCAGTGCCAAGGTGCGGGCGGAAAAGGGCGCTTCCTCGCGGGCGCGCCTGGAGCTGGAGGTCCCCAAGGCCTGGCACCTGGACACCCCTTATCTGCCGGCGCCGGATGGCAGCTTTGTGGTTGAAGATGCCGACCGCCTTTTCGATCGCCCCGTGGGCTGGATGCTGGTCGGCGATATCGGCACCCGCCGCGAGGTCATCGCCGGCACCGAAGTGGCCCTGGGCGCGCCCAAGGACGAGGGCATGCGGCGCATGGACATGCTGGCCTTCCTGAATTACACGCTGCCGGCGATGAAGGATGCTTTCGGCATGCTGCCGCCAAAGATCCTGATTGTCTCGGGGCCCGATCCGATGTGGCGCGGCGGCCTGTCGGCGCCGCGCTCGCTGTACCTGCATCTGGATCGACCGATGGTGAGCGAGAACGCCACGAGTACGCTGTTGCACGAACTCACCCACGTGATCACCCGCATCCGCGGCGCCCAGCCCGATGACGACTGGCTGGCCGAGGGTCTGGCCGAGTTCTATGCGGTCGAACTGCTGTATCGCAGCGGCGGCATGACCGAGGCCCGCCATGAGCGCACCTTGCAGTGGCTGGCCGACTGGGGCAAGGACATCCAGACCCTGCGCAGCGAGCGCTCCAGCGGACCGATTACCGCCCGCGCGGCGATGCTGCTGCACGACGTCGATCGCGAGATCCAGAAGGCCAGCAAGGGCCGCAAGAACCTGGACGATGTCACTCGTTCGCTGATGAAAAAGCGCAAGATCAGCACCGCCGAGTTCATCGCCACCGCCGAAAAGGTGGCCGGCGGCAAGCTCAAATCGCTGGACACGCCGCTGCTGAAGTAGGGTGGAACCCGCCGTCGGGATGGCAGCGTGAGGCGCCTGTTGGAAGAATCCTCAACGCAGAGAACGCTGAGGTTCGCAGAGAACGCAGAGAGAAGCTGATTCAAGACAGCTTTGCTGTTCTCCGCGTTCTCGGCGACTCTCTGCGTTCTTTGCGTTCTGCTTCTGGCAACGGACCGCCGCGATTCCCGGTGTTCGCGATGGCGCGCCGGTCGCGACGCGAAGCCGCTACAACGGGTGTGCGCGGCAATTCTGGGCGATGTACTCCGCGTGGGTGGGCATCACTGACACCGAGTTTTCGAGTACGGCGCGGGTGCCTTCGACCATCTGCCGCAGTTCCGTCTCTGGCAGCAGGTCGACCATCGGATGCCAGGTGTCGGGCAGGATGCCCTGGCCGACCATCACCTGCAGCCAGCTGACCTCGGCGAACAGCTCCTGATTCTCGCGGTGGATGCGGCCGTTGCGCTGGAACAGCTCGATCTTCTGAGCCAGCGCATCGGGAATGCTCATTTCGCGACAACGACGCCAGAATTCGCCACCGCGTTCGTTGGCCTTGTAGTGCAGGATGATGAAATCGCGGCTGCGCTCGAATTCGAACTGCACCTGGCGGTTGTATTCGGCGATCGCCACCGGATCGAAGCGGCGATCGGGGAAGTACTCGATCAGCTTGCTGATGCTGGTCTGGATGAAATGGATGCTGGTCGATTCGAGCGGTTCCAGGAATCCGCTGGACAGGCCGATGGCGACCACGTTCTTGTTCCAGAACTGCTTGCGTTTGCCGGTGACGAAACGCAGCGGGCGCGGGTCGGCCAGGGCGGCGCCGTCCAGATGGCTGAGTAAGGTCGCCGCCGCCTGATCGTCGCTGACGTGATCGCTGCAATAGACATAGCCGTTGCCGGTGCGATGCTGCAGCGGAATACGCCATTGCCAGCCGCCCTCGCGCGCGGTCGAGCGGGTGTAGGGCGTGAACGGCTGGGCCGAGGCACAGGGCACGGCCAGCGCCCGGTTGGCTGGCAACCAATGACTCCAGTCTTCATAGCCGGTCTGCAGCGCCTGCTCGATCAACAGACCACGAAATCCCGAGCAATCGATGAACAGATCGCCGCTGATGCGCGCGCCACTGTCCATCTGCACCGATTCGACGAATCCCGATTCCGGATTCAGGGCGACATCGACCACCTTGCCCTCGATGCGCTCCACGCCCGCCGGCTCGCTGCGGCGACGCAGGAAGCGGGCATACAGACCGGCATCGAAATGGAAGGCGTAGGAAATGCTGCCCAGCGGCGAATTCGGCCGGTTCACCGGGCGCATGAACTTGTTGTTGCGGGCGGCGATGTGGTTGAAGGTGTAAGCGCCGAGCGCGGGCGCCAGGCCGGCGCGGTGCAGCTTCAGCCAGTAGTGATAGAACTGCACCAGACCGAGATCGCGGCCGCCAACCACACCGAAGGCGTGGAGGTAGGAATGGCCCTCGCGCAGCCAGTCGGCAAACTCGATGCCCAGCTTGAAGCTGCCCTGGGTCTCGCGGATGAACTCGTTCTCGTCCAGCCCCAGCGTGCCGTTGAAATTTCGGATCTGCGGAATGGTGGCCTCGCCAACGCCGACCGTGCCGATCTCTTCCGACTCGATCAGCTGGATCTTGAGCAGCGGCCCCATCAGCTTCACCAGCGTGGCCGCGGTCATCCAACCGGCGGTGCCGCCGCCGACGATGACGACGGTCTGGATGCGTTGATCGCTCATGGCTGTGTTCCAGGTATCCAGTTCGAGAATCGCATGATTGCAGGGTGGAACCGCCGCAGGCGATTCCACCGTCGAGCGATGTGGGAAAAATCTTCAACGCGGAGAACGCAGAGAGGCGCAAAGAACGCGGAGAAGAGCAACGGCAATCTTGTTTCAGCTTCTCTCTGCGTTCTCTGCGCCTCTCAGCGTTCTCTGCGTTCTGCTTCTGGTAACAGACCAACGCGGTTTCCGGTTTTCGCGCCGGCGGATGGGACGCCGGTCGCGACACAAGGTCGCTCCTACGCACAGAAAAAACCCCTGTCGACTTTGCGGTCGACAGGGGCTGGGGAAGGGTGCTGCCTGGGGTCGTTGTTAGAACTTGTAGGAAGCGCCGAGCAGGTAGGTACGGCCGTACTCGTTGTAGGAGCGCGGACGGTCCGGCGTGCCTGGATCGCGGAAGGTCTCGCGATAGGCTTCGTTGGTGACGTTGTTGACCTGCAGCAGCACGGTCAGACCATCGAGGTCGCCGCTGAAGGAGTAGCCCGCCTGGAAGTCGATCAGATCCTCACCCTCGACGTAGCGGGTTTCGCGATCCGCACCGAAGCCCTGGATCTCGCCGATGAAGGACGAGCGGCTGCGCTGACTGACTCGGGTCGAGAAGCCGTACTTTTCGTAGTACAGCGTGATGTTGGAGACATAGCGCGACAGACCCGGCAGTGGCTGGCTGGTACCCGGACCCTGCGGCCGGACACCGCTGCGGGTATCGGAGTAGCTGCCGAGCATGCCGAACCCGTCCAGCATGGGCACGAACTCGCCGAAGGGCAGCGACAGTGCCAGTTCCCAACCGTTGATGGAGCCGCCCTCGCCGTTCACAGGACGGGTGAAGCGACCGATGGTCGAGGTCGGAATCTGGCCGGTGAAGCCGCTCAGGTCAAAGACGCTGAAGTCGAAGTCCACACCTTGATCGTAGATGTAGTTCTTCAGGTCCTTGTGGAAGCCGGCCGCGCTGACATAGCCCTTGCCGCCGAACAGGTAGTACTCGTAGGACAGATCGAAACTGGTGGCGCGCCAGGGCTCGAGCTCTGGATTACCGCCGCCGCCCGACCACTCGCCGCGGGTGGTGTCGATGCCGAAGCCGTTGTTGGCGCGCATCTGATCCATACGCGGACGTGCCAGCTGCTTGGCCACACCCACGCGCAGACTCTGCTCATCGGTCAGCGAGAAGATCAGGTTCAAGCTCGGCAGCACATCGTTGTAGTCCTTGCCGCCCTTGAACGGTTGGGCCTGGGTGGCATTGCCGCCGGGCACCGCGAAACCCTCGGACTCCTGATCGGCATTGACGTACTGGATGCCAAGGTTGCCGCGTACCGGAATGTCGCCGATCTGGCCGTCGATGTTCAGCTTGAAGTAGCTGGTGATGACGGTTTCGTTGACTTCCCAGTCCTTGTTGAGAATGTCCTGGTTGATGTTGGTGCGCGGCGTATACAGATTGAAGGCACCGGGGACGCTGTAGGCAATGGTGCCCGGGATACCGGTGAAGCTGAGATTGCCGGCGCTCTGCAGGATGTTCGAGGGAATCGGCAGCGGCTGGCGGTTGTTGGCGAGGTCGAGGAAAGCCTCGGCCACGGCGCGGCTCTTGCTGCGCTTGGACCAGTTGGAACCGAAATCGAAGCTGCTGAACATCTCGCTGTCGAGCGAGCGGGTCAGCGAGAAGCGCGCCGAATCCAGCTTGTCCTCGAACTTCGGATACTTGATGTAGCCGTCCTGGCCCCAGCCGCCCGGATCGCGCAGCTGGATGACATTGGGATCGGTGTAGTCGATGCCGAAATCCAGATTGGGCAGGCCGGTACGACGGTTCAGCGTGAAATTGACGATGTCCGAGCCAGCGGCGCCGGCATAGGTTTCGAGGATGGACTCGTCGCGGTTGGCCTTGGAATGGCTGAAGTCGGCCATGCCGGTCCAGTATTCGTTGAAAGTGAACTCGTTCTTGAAACCAATCGCGAAGATGTCGTCTTCGCGCTTGTTGCGGTCATTGCGCAAGACCGGGCGCACGCCGTCGTAGGTGCCGGCAACGACCAGACCGTCCTCGACCACGGCATTGGTCAGCGGCGCACCGGACCAATGCAAGCCGGTCTGCAGGCCGCGGGTGGTCTCGACGCGCTCGAACTTGGAGTAATACAGGTCCAGCGCGCCGTTGTAGTTCTCGCTGGGCTGCCATTCGAGCACGGCCATCAGACCATCGCGCACATTCGAGGTGGACGTGGCGAAGCTCTCCGAGCCACCGAGGATCAGGGTGTTGGCCTGACCACCGACGGTGTCGGTCGGGTAACCCCAGGCGTTCCAGCGCTCGGCCTGACCGGGCGAGTCCAGACGGGCAAAACCGATGGCCAGGCCAATGGTGTTGTCGGCGAACTGGTCGATGTAGGAAGCACTGAGACGGTAACCGGTGTCGTCATAACCCGGATTGACCTCGCCGACCGAGTTCTTCTCGTAGCGGCCATTGACCGAGACCACCCGCTTGCCGAAGGCCAGCGGACGCACGGTCTGCAGATCGACGGTGCCGGAGATGCCCTGGGCGACCAGATTGGCATCGGGGGTCTTGTAGATCACGACCTGATTGAGCAGTTCCGAGGGGTACTGATCGAATTCGACACTGCGGTTGTCGCCACTGGAGACCTGCTCGCGACCGTTCAGCAGAGTGGTCGAGAAGTCGCCCGCCAGACCGCGGATGCTGATCGTGGTGGCACGACCGGCCACGCGCTGCGCGGCCAGACCCGGCAGACGGGCAATCGATTCGGCGATGCTGGAGTCCGGCAACTTGCCGATGTCTTCGGCCGATACCGCCTCGATGATGGAGGTCGATTCCTGCTTGATCGAAATGGCGCTCTCGATGCCGCGGCGAATGCCGGTGACTTCGACCACGTCCATTTCCTTGGCCTTCTCAGCCGCGGCCGCCTTGCGCGCAGCTTCGCGCTCCTTGGCGGTCATGGTCTGGTCCTGGTCATCGGCGTTTTGCGCGTAGGCACCTGCGGAAACCATCAAGGTCGCCGAAGCCAACGCCATGAACAACATGTTGCGCTTGAGTTTCAACATCTCCCCCTCCACTGCTGGGCGTTTCTTTGGGCACTTGGAGACAGCCAGAAAACCGGGCTTTGCACTGTCTCCAGACTCGATTACGTCAGCGGCGACCCCTGCCTCTGCGACGTGGCGAAAATGGTAGCCGCAGCGGCCATCTGTTAAGGACTCGTTGTATACGTATTCATGGTGAAACTTGGGTGCCTGCACTACCGGTCGTCGCTTAGGAGCGGCAAGACTGCCCTCTTGACGCAATCGCGCGACGACGAACGACCCGTTCCGGATCGCGCCCAGGGGGTACCCATTGCCGCTGCAAAAGATGCCAATGTCGGTTCGATGGCTGACCATGGGATTGAGTGCTCTGCTGGCCGCCTGTGCTGCACCGCAGCAAAATCAACCGGCTGCGCAAGTCACCCTCGCACCGGCGATGCCATCGCCGGACTGGCGCGATCAGATCATCTATTTCGCCATGATCGATCGTTTTGACGACGGCGATCCTGGCAACAACGATCAGGGTGTGGGCGAATACGATCCCGGCCGCGGCGGCCATTACAGCGGCGGCGATCTGCGCGGACTGACGCAGCGACTCGAATATATTCACGATCTGGGCGCCACCGCGCTGTGGATCACGCCGCCGGTGGCCAACCAATGGTGGAACCCGACCCGTGAGCACACCGGTTACCACGGCTATTGGGCCAGCAATTTCATGGCCGTCGATGCCCATTACGGCACGCTGGCAGATTATCGGAAGCTGAGCGAGTCCCTGCACCAGCGCGGCATGTATCTGCTGCAGGACATCGTCGTCAATCACACCGGCGACTATTTCGGTTACGACGGGCCCTGGGATCCGGCCGATCCCACCCGGAATTTCCGCCGCCATCCAGACCCCGACGGCAACAGCGCACCCACCCAGCCACCCTTCGATCTCAACAATGTGCTGGACCCGGCGCAGCGCGCGGCGGCGATCTATCACTACACGCCGAATGTGCGCGATTTTGCCGATCCCGAGCAGGAAGCCAATTTCCAGATGTCCGGGCTCGACGATCTGAACACCGAGAACCCGCGCGTGCGCCAGGCCCTGCGCCAGAGCTATGGCTGGTGGATCCGCGAGGTCGGGGTCGATGGCTTCCGGGTCGATACCGCCTTCTATGTGCCGCCGGCGTTTTTCGAGGATTTCCTGTACTCGGCGGATACGAGATATCCCGGCATCGACCGGGTGGCGCGGGCTGCCGGCCGCGAGCAGTTCCATGTCTTCGGCGAGGGCTTCGTGCTCGACGCGCCCGGCAGCGAGGCTGGCATGCGCAAGATCGACCGCTATATGCGCGGTGAGAACGGCCAACCGCGCATGCCCGGGATGCTCAATTTTCCGCTCTACGGCAGTCTGGTCGATGTCTACGCCCGTGGCCGACCGACCGCTGATCTGGCCGAGCGCATCGAGGCAATGATGCGCATCCACACCCAGCCGCACCTGATGCCGAGCTTCATCGACAACCACGACGTCGACCGCTTTCTCGCCGGCGGCAGCGAGGCGGCGCTGCGTCAGGCCCTGCTGGCGATGCTGACGCTGCCGGGGATTCCGACCATTTACTACGGCACCGAGCAGGGTTTCCGCGAGCCACGCGCGGCGATGTTTGCCGCCGGCTATGGCTCCGGCGGCCGAGACCACTTCGACACCCAGTCGCCCTGGTTCCAGTACCTCAAGTCCGCGATCGCGCTGCGCCGCAGTCATCCCGTGCTGTCGCGCGGCACGCCCGAGATTCTGCATCGCAATCCGGCCGGCGCCGGGGCGCTGGCCTGGCGCATGTCTCTCGAAGGCGAACAGGCAATCGTCGTCTTCAACAGCAGCGATGAGCGCACGCTGCTCGATCGATTGCCCACGGCGCTGGCGCCCGGGACACGCCTGCGACCGCTGTTCGCCATCGATGGCAAGGCGCCACGGTTGCAAAGCGATGGTGCCGGTCGGATCAGTCTGGAACTGCCGCCACGCAGTGGCTACGTCTGGCAGCCGGGCGACCTGGAAGCGGTCACGGCGCCCGCACGGATGGCGCCAACGCTGGAGCCAATCTCGAACTCGGTCCACCGTGAGGACTTTGTCATCGCGGGTCGTGCCAGCCGCGCGATTCAGATCGTCGTCGATGGACAGCTGGACCAGGCGCAGACCGTCGAGCCCGACGCCAGCGGCCGCTGGACCACGACCGTCGATACCGGTGACATGCTCGATCCGGGCATCGAGCATCATGTGGTCGCCTGGGATGGCGAGTCCGGACAGGCGTCGGCGGGCCTGAATTTTCACGTTCAGCGCGAATGGCAGCTGCTGGCGGATCTGCCCGACCCGGAGGGCGATGATCACGGCCCCGATGGCGGCTACCAATATCCCGACGACCCCGGGTGGCGGCTGGCGCGTCCGGCCGACATCCAGCGCGTGCGCGTGTTCGGTTCCGGTGGCTCGCTGCGGGTCGAACTGACCATGCATCAGCTCCTTACCCCGTGGAATCCACCCAATGGCTTCGACCATGTGGCGTTCACGCTGTTCGTGGAACTGCCTGATGACCGTGATTGCAGTGCCGATTCTGCTTCGCGCCGGTCCCAGTGCGGCGCCCGCGAGATGCCGCTGCAGAACAGCGAGCTGCCGCAGCAGATGCGCTGGCACTATCGAGTGCGGGCGCACGGCTGGTCCAATGCCTTGTTCAGCGCAGAGGGCGCCAGCATCGACAGGGAGGGAACGGCGGTGACGCCAACCGCCGAGATCAGCACCGACACCGAGGCGCGTACCGTCACCTTCACCCTGACGCGCGCCGCGCTCGGCCGTCCGCAGACCTTGACCGGCGCCCGGATCTACGTGAATACCTGGGACTATGACGGCGGCTATCGGGCTCTGGCGCCAACAGCCGGTCCGAACAACTTCGGTGGCGCAGCTGAGGACGGCGCCAGGATCATGGACAGCAGCGGCCCTATCCTGCTGCGAGCTCCCGGCGAGCATTGAACTGCAGGCGCGGTGGGCATCTCACCGCCCCTGGAGATGCGCCGTTTCGCGAATCCGTTTCTGCTGAGCAGCTCATCAGACCCGCGGATGAACGCTCCAGGATCAGGCTCGGCGAGTCACGAAGGCCGATTCGCGGCCTGCGTGACCTGCATTCAGTCAGGCGCATGGCGCGTAACGGGCGGCGTCGGGACAGGATCTTCGAAGCCATCACGGAACAGACCAAGCTCCAGGTCATCATCGATCAGGAACAGCGTTGCCGAGGATCCCGGATCGGCACCGATCTGCAGGCTGATGGTCTCGTCCGGCTCCGGCTCGCTGTCACTGACAGCTGCAATGATCAGATCCGAGGCCTGCGACAGCGCGTTCACACAGATCTGGATGCCGGCGCTGCCCGGATCCTGGTCCTCGCTCAGGTAATCCTGATTGAAGCTTGCAGTGCCGGCAAAACTCACGTCGAAGCAGCGCGTCGTGGAGGCCGGTCCGCTGGTCTGCGCCTGCAGCGTTGCCAGCCCGCCGGTCTCCGGCAGCTTCGCCGTGTCCACATCGACGCCGGAAATGACCGGCACCGTTTCATCGTCCAGCAACTGGGCGCTGGTCTGTGCGCCGCCACTGCTGGCCGTGAGGGTCTCACTACCTTCGTAGACCGCATCGTCGATCGCGGTGATGGTCAGGGATGACTCCGTGTCACCTGCAGACACGCACAGCTGCGTACCGGACCGGATCGGGTCGTCGTCGCCGCTGAGATAGTCGATGCCCGGTTGCGCCTGTCCGGTGTAGCTGATGTCAAAGCAGTTGACCACCGCAGCGTTGGATGACTGCTGCAACAGCAGGCTGCTGCTGCCGCCATTCTCTGCCAGCGAGGCGGGACTGAATTGCAGGGACGTGATGGTCGGTGCCGGGTCATCGTCGCTGAGGATGGCCGACGCATTGAAACCCCCTGAGTTGACGACGATGCGCTCGTCGTTCTCGTATGTCGGATCATCGATGCCCGACAGCGTCAGTTCTGCGCTGCTGGCGCCGGCATCCAGACACAGCTGGATACCGGGGGTGAGGACGTCGTCATCGGTACTGCTGAAATCCGTGCCGAGCAGCGCCGTGCCCGAGTAGCTCAAATCAAAGCAGGTGGCCGTGGTCGAGGCGTTTGAGGCCGAGCCGGTCAGCGCTGCCATACCGCCATTCTCCGAGAAACTGGCGGGATTGATCTGCAATCCGGTCAGCACCGGGGCAGCATCGTCATCGCTGAGCGTGGCATTGGCGCTGAAGCCTTCGGCGCTGACGGTGAGAGCTTCATCGCCCTCGAAGATGCTGTCGTCGATGCCGGTCAGTTGCAGATCACCGGTACCGTCGCCGGCACTCACACACAACTGCACACCGGCACTCCCAGCGTCATCGTCGCCGCTGGAAAAATCGATGCCGACGGCGGCGGCACCCGCAAAACTCAAATCCAGGCACGTGTCCGTCGTGGCGGTATTGGAGACTGAAGCGGTCACCAGCGCGACGCCGCCGTTTTCGCTGAATGATGCCGGCATGATCACCAGTTCGGTGATCATCGGCCGCGTGTCATCGTCGCTGATGGTCGCTGTCGCGTTGAGTCCGCTGCTGCTGACCGTCAGTGTCTCGTCGCCCTCGAACACCGTGTCATCGATGGCCGTGAGATCGAGCATGCCGCTGAGATCGCTGGCGGCCACGCACAACTGGATACCGGCGCTGCCGGCATCATCATCGGCGCTGGAGTAGTCCGCATCCAGCTGGGCCGCGCCAGCAAAATTCATGTCGAAGCAGGCGTCGGATGTGGATGCGTTGGATATCGATCCTGCCAACACGGCGACGCCACCGTTTTCGCCGAAACTCAGCGGTGCGATGCCCAGAGCCGTCAACACCGGTGCGCTGTCGTCGTCGCTGACCGTCGCCGCCGCGCTGAAACTGCCACTGCTGACGCTGAGGTTCTCGTCGCCCTCGAAGATGTTGTCATCGATACCCGTCAGCGTCAGTGCTCCGCTGGTATCGCCCGCCGCAACGCACAGCTGCGTGCCGGCTGTACCAGCGTCGTCGTCAGCACTGCTGTAGTCGGTACCCAGAATTGCCGCACCGCTGAAGCCAAGATCGAAGCAGCTGTCGACCGTCGCCGCATTGGATACGATGGCCGTCAGGACTGCGGTGCCGGCGTTCTCGGCGAAGCTGGTGGGGGCAATCGCCAGCGAAGTGATGGCCGGAGCCGACTCGTTGTCGACCAGCGTGACGCTGGCCAATCCGGCACCGCTGCTGGCGATGATCGTCTCGTCGCCCTCGAACACACTGTCGTCAATAGGCGTCAGGGCCAGATCGGTTTCCAGGCTGCCGGCTTCCACGCAGGCCTGAATGCCTGCGGTCAGGGGATCGTCGTCGCTCATGCTGTAGTCGACGCTCGCGGTAGCCGTGCCAGTCAGGTTGATGGTCTGACAGCTTTCAACATCCGACAGTTGATCGATGGTGACGACCAGAAAAATATCCGAATCTGTCTCGGACAAGCTGGCCTCGGTGAAGGCCAGCGACTGCACCCTGGGTGCGGGTTCGTCATCGCTGATCGTGGCGCTGGCTAATTGGCCAGCGCTGCTGGCAGTCAGATTCTCGTCGCCCTCGTAGACGCCGTCGTCGATGGCGGTCAGCGTCAGGGTTCCGCTGGAAGCACCCGCCGCCACGCACAGCTGGGTGCCTATCGTGCCGGCATCAGCATCGGTGCTGGAATAGTCGCTACCGAGCGTGGCTGCACCGCCAAAACTCAGGGTGTAGCAGGTGTCGCTGATCGAGGTGTTGGACACCGTGCCAGTCAAAATCGCCGTGCCACCGTTCTCACTGAAGCTGCCGGGGATGATAGACAGTGCCGTGAGCACCGGCTCGCTGTCGTCGTCGCTGAGCGTCGCCGTGGCGCTGAAAGCACCGCTGCTGACGCTCAAGTTCTCGTCGCCTTCAAAGATGCTGTCATCAATGCCGGTCAGGGTCACTGTTCCCGAGAGATCGCCCGCGGCGACACACACTTGCTTGCCAGCAGTGCCGGCATCGTCGTCGTCACTGCTGTAGTCGATGCCGACCACGGCGCTGCCGGAAAAACCGAGATCGAAGCAGCCGGCCTGGCTGGACTCGGTGACGATGCTGGCGGTGAGCACGGTGCTGCCGCCGTTTTCGCTGAAGCTGCCGGGCGCGATGGACAGGCCAGCCAGCACCGGCGCCGCGTCGTTGTCTCTGATCAGGATGTCCTGGGTCAGGACGGTTCCGGCCACCAGCCCCACCGAGTAGTCAGTGATGCTGATGGTCGCGGTCTCATCGCCTTCCAGCAGCGCATCGTCGAGCACGGTGAAGCTCACACTGCCGCTGCTGCTGCCACCCGGAATCACGATCTGCATCGCGGACAAACTGTAGTCGCCGCTGGTGATGCCGGTGCCGTCGACGCTGAGGTCGACGCTCTGATCGCTTGCCACCATCGATGTCGCTGTGGCGGTCACGGTAATCACGCTCTGCGCGGCTTCGCTGCCGCTGCTGGCGCTGACGCTCAGCTCGACCGGGCTGGCGCCATTGATCCACACTTTTTCAGGCTGCCGGTAGTTGCCTGCGACCAGATCCAGGTCGCCATCGCCATCCAGATCACCCACGGAGATGGACGTGGTCACGGAGTCGGTCGCGCCCAGCGCTTGCCCGCTGTCGCTGAAGTTGCCGCTGCCGTCGTTCAGCTGCACCCGGTTGGAGCCGTAGTAGTTCGCTTCGACCAGATCCAGGTCGCCATCACCATCGACGTCGGCCAGCGCCACATCGTAGATGTTGTCGCTGCCGGGGAGCGCGCTGCTGCCGGCGCTGAAGCCGCCGCTGCCGTCGTTCAGGCGCAGAATCGAGCCGCCCGTGGTGGCCTCGATCAGATCCAGATCGCCGTCGCCGTCGACATCGCCCAGCACCACGCCGTTGGTGCGAGCATTGGTCAGCTGCTGACCTGAATCGCTGAAAGTGCCCGTGCCGTCGTTCAGATACACCGCGTTGCGGTCATTTCTATCGTTGCCCTCGATGAAGTCGATATCGCCATCGTTGTCGACATCGCCCACCGCAATACCCAGCGTGCGCGAGTCGGTCCCCAGCCGCTGACCGGAATCGCTGAACGTGCCCGTGCCGTCGTTGAGGTAGATCCGGTCCGGGTTGCCCAGCACGCCGACAATCAGATCGGGATCGCCATCGCCGTCGACGTCGGCGAAGCGGCCGTCGGCGGCGTTTCCTGCTGAGAGGCTCTGGACGAGGCTGAGTACACCGCTGCCATCATTGGCATAGAGCCGAATCGGCTGGCCGAGGTTGATCGCCGCCACGTCAATATCGCCGTCGCCATCGACGTCGGCTGCGTCGGCGCCAAAGGTATCGTCGGTCCCCAGTCGCTGGCCGGTATCGATGAGATTGCCGGCGCCATCGTTGAGGTAGACCCGGTTGCTCTTGCCCGCCGTAAAGCCGCCATAGCCGCCGGTGAACAGATCCAGATCGCCATCGCCGTCCAGATCGGCCAGAACCGTGACCTGGGTGCTGGTGGTCGTGTCGGTTTCCAGTACTTGCTCGCTCTGAACGAACTGGCCACTGCTGCTGTTCGGTGCCTGCAGGCTGAGGATGTGATCCTCGACTTCGCCGTTGTCGACGCTGCCACCGACGCCAATGCCGCCTGCGCGGGTGATACGCATGCGGCTCAGGGTGGTGATCGATCGCGCCTCGGCAGGCACGTCGAAGAACAGCGTGTTGTCGCCCACCGCCACATCCACACTGTCGAAGATGTGCTCGTCCGCGCCGTTCCAGCTGCCGTCACCGTTGAAGTCGATCCAGGCATCGAGCTTGCCCGATTCGCCCTGGACGTTGACCACCACGCCGTTGTCGGTCGCACCCACCTGAGCGACACCAAAGCTGACGCCATCCTCATCATCGCTGCCGGCCAGGTCGTCGCCATCTGCCGCCACCGAGGGAACGCCATCGGTCTCGGCGTCGCGCAATGCGCCCAGCGTGGGGCCCGCAAGCACGTGGCTGGCGCCATTGCTGGCTTGCAAAGTGGGGTACGGCACCGGTGCATCGCCGTAATCGACGGCGATGCCGCTGCTCACTTTCGCAGACTCGACTCGGGGCGTGGAAGAAACGGCGACCTGGATCAGCTTGCCGCGACCATCGTTCAGTTGGACCCGCTCAATCCGGACGGCACCGGCCTTCGCACACGGTTTCTGGAGCGGATCGGCAGGGCCGTCGCCGACAACCGCGACGCGCAGCCTGCCGCGCACCGTCCTGGTCGCGTACGGCGAGAGGCCAGCATCGGCAGCAATGCCGCAATCGGCCCGCGCGGCATGTGCTGGCAGCGGCAAGGACGGCGATACGATCACAGCCGCACACAGCGTGGCCCGAATGGCCTGCGTCAATGGATGTTTTCTGGCCTTCATGCGCCGTCCCCTGCTATCGGTCCGAAGCAGCCAGGTGCGCTGCGAGCAGCAGCGGCTTGGCAACGTCGGCTATGTCAGGGTCAAGGCTACAAACAGAATGTGGAGAACCATGGGAGGCCGCAGGATCAATCTCCGTTCGCGGACCGCCAGACCTCGGCTCGGCCTTCGATGCTCAGCGTGTGACGGATTTCGGCCGTCTTGAATCCGAGCAATCGGGGGCGCCGAACGCCGGGCAGCACGATCACGTCATAGAGCTCGCCGATGCGCTCGTCGAGGTACAGCGAATGCACCAGATTGCCGGTTTTCAGATCGACCACGACCAGGCCGGTACGCGCCTTGGCACCGCGCTTCTCCAGCTCGGCGTCCAGTGCCAGGCCGTTGAAGGTTTGTTCGCGCGGCCTGGACAGACCGAGGATGGCGTAGTTGCCGACGAAAGCCAGTCCGCGCGCGTAGCCAGGGCAGAAGGCTACCGTCTCGAATCGCTGTTGCTGATCCAGATAGCCGAAGCGGCCGTTGCCCGAATCCAGCAGCCACAAGCGATCCTGATACCAGCGCGGCGAATGCGGCATCGAAAAACCGCGGGCGATGATTTCGTTGGACTGGATATCCATCACGATGCCGCCGTCACGGCGAAAATCACGCCAGGCCTCGGCGCTGTCGCTGGGCGACACCGCGGTGGCGTAACGAACCTGATCGTCCCGCACCGCCAGGCCGTTGAGATGACAGCGATCCTCGGCCGCAAGCTGACTCACGAAGGGTGGAGTCCAGTACGGCTTGAAGCTGGCGGTCGTCGACAAGGTGCCAATGGTGGAGAACAAGGTGCTGACGAAATGCAGCTGGCCCTGTGCGATCGCGACATCGTGAACATCGATATCGCCGGTGGTATGGCCGCACCGTGGCACGTAGATGCGGTCGACATCCTTTTCCAGATATCCCGGCGCCAACAGATTCTCGAAACGCCAGATCTGGAAGGCGGTCGCCGCCCACAGGGTCTGACCGTCGCTCCACAAGCCCATCGCACGCGAAAAATTGCGCTCATTGGCAGCCAGCGCGCCATCCTTGCGGCGCCCGACCAGAATGATCTTGCCGGCTTCATAGGTACTCAGAGCTACGCTGATGTCGAGCTCAGCCAGCCAGTCGGGGAAACGTCGGGAAGCGGAAATTTCCATGGGCCATTGGGGTCGTGGGCACGGCGGTAGCAGGCCCCATCAGGGCATCGACGTCAAGTTCGAGGGCACTTGGGGGAAGGCCGTGTATCTGCCGGCATCCGGATCCAGCGCCTGGCCGGACAGCTCCACCCAGGCATGCGCCTGCAAGGGCGGGCCCTTGCGATCGATGCCGATCTTGAGCTCGGCCGCCAGCCCGCGACGGCGCAACAGCCACCACACGGCCAGGGACTGCCGCAGACAAGTGGTGCGCCACGGGCTATGTGCACCGACCGCGCGGGCCAGATCGGCGATGCGCCCCGGCGACGGCAGCGACGAGCCGACTTCACTCCGCAGCGGCGTCTCCGGCAAACGGCGCCCCAGGTAGGCCCAGGTGCGCTGAAAGCCGACGGTGCGCAGGCACAGGTCAAGCAAGGGCAGCAACATGGCCAGCTTGATCGCCACGCTGCGCTCGTCCACTGGAAGTCGACGCCAACGGGACCAGCGTGAATTCGAAGCTGTATTCGACACGGATTTCCCCGGCGCCGAACTGCGGCGCCCTGTCCCCTGATGATCCCGCAGCGATGGTCCGTGTGGCGAGCCCGGATCAGCCCCCCTGCAAGTACTCCAGCACCTGCGCGGCATGGCCTTCGGCCTTGACCTTGGGCCAGACGTGCTCGACCTTGCCTTTGGCGTCGATGACGAAAGTGGCCCGCTGCACGCCGAAATAGGTGCGCCCGTACATGCTCTTCTCGACCCAGACGCCAAAGGCCTCCAGCAGCTTCTTTTCCGGATCGATCAACAGCGGGAAGTTGAGCTGGTACTTGGTCACGAACTTGCCGTGGGCCTTGGCGTCATCCGGGCTGGCCCCAAAGACCGGCACACCCAGATCCTTGAACCTGGGAATGTTGTCGCGGAAGGAACAGGCTTCCTTGGTGCACCCCGGCGTGTCGTCCTTGGGATAGAAATAGATCACATAGCGCTGACCGCGCAGCTTCTTCGAGCTGATCGTGCCGGCGCTGTCCGACTCCAGGCTGAAATCCGGTACTGCGTCACCAATCTGCAACATGGCGGGCTCCTCATGCTTGTGGATGGCGCCAAGCTTAGCGGATGAGGCTTGCAGGTGGCGTGTAGCTGGTTGCTGGTTGCTGGTTGCTGGTTGCTGGTTGCTGACAGATGCTCGATCGTGGATGAATCCGCTCCCACAGGGGGCGGAGCTCGGTGGGAGCGGGCTCTGCCCGCGATGTCGGTTCAATGATGAGCCATGCCAATCGCGGATGAATCCGCTCCCACAGGGGCCCGCTACGCCTCCAGCACCGCCTTGAGCCGGTCCAGAGCTTCGCCCCAGGCGCGCCGGTAGCCATCGGCCTCGGCGCGGGTCTGCAATCGGTCGATGGTCACCATCACCGTGGTCTTGGCGCCGGTCGGCGCGAACTTGATCTCCACGGGGGTCGGCGCCGTCAAATCCGGATCTTCCCAGATCAGGCGGATGACCTTGCCGGGATTGACCTTCCTGACGGTCGCGCGATTGCCATCGGCATTCGTCAGGCTGCCGCCGTCCTTGAGCTCGATCTGGTTGCCGGATCCGAACCAGCGATCCAGTTCCGCTGCGCTGGCAAAGCTGGCATGGCAGCGGGCGGGATCGGCCTTGATCGATTTGGTCGCGCAGATGGTGTAACCCTTGGGCTTGCCATCCTTTTCCAGCTGTCCACGGGCGATCTCGTATTCGCAGTTGATGGTGGCCGGCCACCAGGGATCCACCTTCATCTCCTGGTACAACCACTGACCGATCTCACGTCGCCCCAGGCCGGGGCCGCCACGGGCATCGATCAGCGCGAACCATTCGCTCAGTGTTTTGCCGGTAGCGGCCTTGCAGCTGCCTTCGCCGACTGGATGATCGGACTTGAGTTCGACTTTCAATTGGACCTCCTCATCAAGATCCCAGCAGCGACGGAGGCTTGAGCTTATCCTAGGCGCCGATGTACCCAAAGCGGAGTACGCCATGAATCTGCTGTTCGTCGGCCTGCTGATCTTCCTGGGCGTGCATTCGATCTCGATCGTGGCCCCGGGTTGGCGCGAGCGCATGCTTCGGCGCCTGGGTGAAAAGGGCTGGAAAGGCCTGTATTCGCTGATCTCGATCGCCGGTTTCGCGTTGATCCTGATCGGCTACAGCGCCGCGCGGCAGAGTCCGCAGCTGGTCTACAGCCCGCCGCTGTGGACCCGCCATCTGGCAGCCTTGCTGTTGTTGCCGGTGTTCCCGCTGTTGATCGCCACCTATTTTCCCGGCCGCATCCGCCGTGCCGTCGGACATCCCATGCTGATCGCCACGGTGCTCTGGGCCGGCGCCCATCTGCTCGGCACCACCACCCGCGCCGATCTGCTGCTGTTCGGCAGCTTCCTGGGCTGGGCCCTGGCCGACTGGGCCTCGGCACGCACCCGTCCGGCGCGAGCCTTGCCCGGGGCACCGCCATCGGCCTGGAACGACGCCATCGCCGTGGTGCTCGGCATCGGTGTGTACCTGCTGATGGCACTCTGGGCACATCGCTGGCTGATTGGCATTGCGCCCTTTGGGTGAGGGGCGGGGCGGCGCGCTGTTTGGAGAAAGAGCCGGCCGCAAAGGACGCAAAGGAAAAGCAGAAAGGTCGCGAAGAAAAACGTTCTGATTGGGTCGGTGCACTTCGTGCCCAGCGATGCAGCCGCCATCGCGATCGTGGGCCTTTGTGGGAGCGGGCTCTGCCCGCGAAAACAGTCATCGGTAGACCGCAGCCTCGATCGCGGACAGAGTCCGCTCCCACAGGTATGGCGCAAGCCGGGACCACGTCCGCGCCAAGCGCATCCTTCCATCGCTCTACTTCGCGCCCTTTCTGCTCTTCCTTCGCGTCCTTCGCGGCCCGCTTCTGCCAACATCCCGCGCCAATGCCCGGTCCCCGCGCCTGCGGGCGAAGCGGCGCAAATGCTCGTAGTCTTGTGGCTGGTCTCCAGCGTCCAATGCCATGTCCACGCTCTATCTGATCGACGGTTCCAGTTTCATGTTCCGGGCCTTTCACGCGCTGCCGCCGCTGACCAATGCTGCCGGCGAGCCCACCGGGGCGCTGTTTGGCGTGGTCAACATGCTGCGCAAGATCCTCCGGGAGGATCGGCCGGAACACCTGGCTTTCGTCTTCGATGCCTCGGGGCCCACCTTTCGCGACGAGATGTACGCCGACTACAAGGCCAACCGGCCGCCGATGCCGGAGGATCTGCGGCTGCAGATCGAGCCGCTGCTGAAGATCGTCGAGGCCATGGGCGTGCCGATCCTGCGCGAGCCCGGGGTCGAGGCCGATGACGTCATCGGCACGCTGGCCAGACAGGGTCGCGCTGCGGGTCTGGATGTGGTGATCTCGACCAGCGACAAGGATCTGACTCAGCTGGTCGAGCCCGGCATCATCTGGCTCAACACCATGAGTGGCGAGCGTCTGGACAGTGCCGGCGTGCAGGCCAAGTTCGGCGTGCCGCCCGAGCGCATCATCGATCTGCTGGCGCTGATGGGCGACAGCGTCGACAACATTCCCGGCGTCGACAAATGCGGTCCGAAGACCGCCGCCAAATGGCTGGGGCAGTACGACACCCTGCAGGGCGTCATCGATCACGCCGACGATTTCGGCGGCAAGCTCGGCGAGAACCTGCGCGCGGCACTGCCGCGATTGCCCTTGAATCGCGAACTGGTCACGGTCAAGACCGATTGCGCCCTGCCGGTCACCATCGACGACCTCAAGGTCGCCGAGCCGGCGGTCGAGCCGCTCAAGGAACTCTACGCGCGCTACGGCTTCAAGCAGGCACTGACTGAACTGGGTGGCGCCGCGCCGGAGGCAGGATCATCGGCGCCGGCTGCGCCGGCCGAGCTGCCGAAAGCACCCACCGAACTCAAGCGCGAGTTGATTGTGACCGAGGCCGATCTGGCGCGCTGGGTCAAAGCCCTTGCGGCGGCCAGCGAATTCGCCTTCGATACCGAGACCACCAGCGTCGACGCTCAGCAGGCGCTGCTGGTCGGGCTGTCTTTCGCCATCGAGGCCGGCACGGCCTGCTACATCCCGGTGGGTCACGACTATGCCGGCGCGCCGCAGCAACTACTGCTGGATCAGGTGCTGGCCGCGCTCAAGCCACTGCTGGAGGATCCGGACCGCGCCAAGATCGCCCAGAACGGCAAGTACGACATCAACGTGCTGATGCGCTACGGCATCAACGTCGCCGGCTTCCGGTACGACACCATGCTCGAATCCTACGTGCTGAACTCGACCGCCAGTCAGCACAACATGGACGCGCTGGCGAAGAAGTATCTGGGCGTGGACACCATCCACTACGCCGATGTGGCCGGCAAGGGTGCGCGGCAGATCAGCTTCTCGCAGGTCGGGCTGGACGAGGCCTGCGCCTACGCCGCCGAGGATGCCGACGTCACCCTGCGCCTGCACCAGACGCTGTGGCCGCGGCTGCAGGCCGAGCCGACGCTGGCGCGGGTATTCACGGAGATCGAGATGCCGCTGGCGCCGGTGCTGGCGCGGATGGAACGCACCGGCGTACTGATCGATGGCGCGCTGCTGCGTACGCAGAGCAGCGAGCTTGGCCATGCCATGATCAGATTGCAGGAAGAAGCTCACGCCATTGCCGGCCGGCCCTTCAGCCTGGATTCGCCCAAGCAGCTGGCCCAGGTGCTGTACGAGGAACGCGGGCTGCCGGTGAAGGTGCGCACGCCCGGCGGGCAACCGTCGACCAATGAAGAGGCGCTGGAAGAGCTGGCCGAGGCCGACGAGCTGCCGCGCAAGATTCTCGACTACCGCTCGCTGGCCAAGCTCAAGAGCACCTACACCGACAAGCTGCCCGAGCTGATCAATCCCGACACCGGCCGCGTCCACAGCAGCTTCCATCAGGCCGTGGCTGCCACCGGTCGCTTGTCGTCATCCGATCCCAATTTGCAGAACATCCCGATCCGCACGCCCGAGGGCCGGCGCATCCGCCAGGCTTTCGTCGCCCCCAAGGGCTGGCTGGTGCTGGCGGCCGACTATTCCCAGATCGAGCTGCGGATCATGGCGCACCTGTCGGGTGATGCCGGTCTGTTGCGAGCCTTCAAGCAAGGTCAGGACATCCATCGCGCCACCGCGGCCGAAGTCTTCGGCAAGACCCCGGACGAGGTCAGCAGCAATGAGCGCCGCGCCGCCAAGGCCATCAACTTCGGCCTGATCTACGGCATGAGCGCCTTTGGCCTCGGCCGCCAGCTCGGCATCGGTCGCGGCGAGGCCCAGGACTACGTCGACCTGTATTTCTCGCGCTATCCCGGCGTGCGCGAGTACATGGACACCACCCGCCGCAAGGTTCGCGAGCAGGGCTATGTTGAAACCGTGTTCGGCCGTCGGCTGTATCTGCCCGACATCCGCGCCAAGAGCTTTGCCGCCCGCCAGGGCGCCGAACGCGCCGCCATCAACGCGCCCATGCAGGGCACCGCCGCCGACATCATCAAGCGCGCGATGATCGAGATGGACCGGTGGCTGTCACCCCACGAGGACGAGATCCGCATGCTGATGCAGGTGCACGACGAACTGGTGTTCGAGATCCGCGAGGATCGGCTGTCGCACTACCGCGACGGCATCGCCGAACGCATGAGCGCCGCCGCCGAACTGGCAGTACCGCTGGTGGTGGATGTCGGCATCGGCGCCAACTGGGATGAGGCGCACTAGCTCCCGCCGCTGTTGTAGCCAAGCCGCGGCCGCCGGCGCGAACGGCCGTGCGGCCAGCCCCCATCCACCGCGCGCCGGAGCCGCGCTACGCCGCTGTTGTAGGTCACGTTGTCCGCGCAGCGGGCTACGTGACGTCGCTCGCGACCATGGCTGTCAATGAGGGCCGGACAGAAAAAGCGGGACGCGAAGGACGCAAAAGGAAAAGCAGAAAGGTCGCCAAGGAAAGCTGTTTGTCTCAACAGCCCTTCTTCGTGTCCTTGCTGCTTTTCCTTCGTGACCTTCGCGTCCTGCTGTTGGCCTGGGCTGCCACTGCCACGTAGCCCGCTGCGCGGCCAACGTGACCTACGTCCGCTGGATTACGATCAGCGCGGCCGTACGCGGGTCAGCAGGCCGGCGAAGGCGCGTTGGTCGATGCGGTCGAGCAGGTGTGCGGCCAGGCGCGCGGCGGCGCGGCCGTCCTCGCTCAGGGGTTTGGGGCTCAGGGTCTGGTCGATGGCGTGGTGCAGGCGCTCGGCAACCTCGCCAAGCTTGCACTCGATGCAGCCGCGCGGGGCCGGGCTGGCGCCGATCCACAAGACGTGACGACCCAGCCAGCGGGCTTCCAGCGCCAGCAGGGCATCATCGGTGACCAGGGCGCGACTGCGGCGCAGCAGGGCCAGCCGGCGCCAGTGCGGCAGCTGGCCGAGGCGGCGCAGGCGCTGATCGATCGGCTGTTCGCCCAGACTCGGAGCCGCCACCCAGTCGACGCGCAGTTCGGCATCGCGGGCGAGCAGGGTTTCCACCAGGCGTTGGCCGTCTGCCGCGGGCAGACTGCTGGCCAGCACCGCGCGTGGCAGCGTGGATTCCGGGCCGCTGGCTACCGCTTCGCATTGTTCCCGGCACAGATCGAACAGCGGATCGCCGGTCTGCAGCGCGCGACCGCGCGGAAGCTCCATCGGCGGCGCTTCCTGACCGACGTAAAACCAGGTGCACAGACCAGCCAGCAGGCGCCAGCGCAAACGCGGCGCACTGTCGGCACTGGAGGCGATCAGGGCGCTGCCGATGCCGGCCCCGCGAGCGCCGATGGCCGCCGCCAGTCCGCTGCGCGAGGCACCACCGGCAACGATCAGCGCCGGACGCAGACGCAGTGCCAGACGCAGCAGTGCAAAAGCCGCCGCACTGGTACCGCTGGCACCGGGCAATCGCAGATCGGGAGCGAGCCCATGTTCGCGCAGCGCTTCGCGGACCTCGGCGCCGGACTCGCCGGTGTCGACCAGCAAGGCACCGTCGCCGCGACCCTGAGCCCGCAGCAGGCGCAACAGCGGCAACAAGCGCAGGGCTTCCAGTCGGGTGCCTGCCACCAGCATCAAGGGTGCAGCGGTGTCACCAGCCAGTATCCGCGGGAGTCGGAAAGCGCGCATCGGAGTCTCTTCCGTCAGTGCAGGCTTGGACTGCGAGCTTGCCCGCGAGTTCCGCGCGCGCACCGTGAAGCGTTCCACATTCGAGTATTGCGCGCCGAGGATGCTCGCCCGGGAGCGGGTCTTGCGACTGGCGCTGGCGCGACGCTGACTCACTCAACGCTTTCCTTTCATGGCGGCACTCAACAAGTCGCCGAGTGTACCCATCGCCGGTGACTTCTGCGTGTCGGCTGCAGGCTTTGCCCTCGGCTTGCCGCGATCCTGGCCGCGATTCGGGCCAGCCGGCTGTGCCCCGCGGCGCTCGGTGGGCGCTGACGCATCCTTGGGCGCGCTCAGCTTGAGGCTGAGACCGATGCGCTTGCGCGGCGCATCGACCTCCAGCACCCGAACCTTGACGATCTGACCGGTCTTGACCACCTCGCGCGGATCCTTGATGTAACGATCGGACAACTCGGAAACGTGCGCGAGTCCATCCTGGTGCACACCGATATCGATGAAGGCGCCAAAAGCCGCGACATTGGTCACCACGCCTTCCAGCACCATGCCGGGTACCAGATCACTGATCTTGTGCACATCGGCCGAGAACTGGGCGGTCTTGAATTCCGGTCGCGGATCGCGCCCCGGCTTTTCCAGCTCGCGCAGGATGTCCTGCACGGTGGGCAGACCAAAGCGTTCATCGACAAAAGCCGAGGCATCCAGTTTGGCGAGCACCGCGCCATTGCCGATCAGCTGATCCACGGCCAGCCCGGTGTGGCGGGCGATGCGGTCGACCACCGGATAGGCCTCCGGATGTACCGCCGAGGCATCCAGCGGCTCATCGCTGCCACGGATGCGCAGGAAGCCGGCCGCCTGTTCGAAGGTCTTGGGGCCCAGACGCGGCACTTCCAGCAGCTTGCGCCTGGAGGTGAAGGCGCCATGTTCGTCGCGGTAACGCACCACCGACTCGGCGGTGCCGACCGACAGTCCGGATACCCGCGCCAACAGCGGCGCCGAGGCGGTATTCAGATCGACGCCGACGGCGTTGACGCAGTCCTCGACGATATTGTCCAGACGGGCGCCGAGCTTCACCTGGTTGACGTCATGCTGATACTGGCCGACACCGATCGCCTTGGGCTCGATCTTGACCAGCTCGGCGAGCGGATCCTGCAGCCGGCGGGCGATCGACACCGCGCCGCGCAAAGACACGTCGATGCCGGGAAATTCTCGCGAGGCCAGCTCCGAGGCCGAGTACACCGAGGCCCCGGCTTCGCTGACGACGATCCGGGTCAGCTTCAGCTCGGGCCGGGCCAGCGCCAACTCGCCGACAAAGGCCTCGGTCTCGCGTGAGCCGGTGCCGTTGCCGATGGCGATCAGGCGCGCGCCATGGGTTTCGGCCAGTCGAGCGATCACCGCCGCCGAGGCCTCGTGCTGATTCTTCGGCTGCAGCGGATAGATGGTCTCGGTAGCCAGCAGCTTGCCGGTGGCGTCCACCACCGCCACCTTGACCCCGGTGCGCAGCCCCGGATCCAGCCCGATCACGGCCTTCGGGCCAGCCGGCGGCGCCAGCAGCAGGTCCTTGAGGTTGTCGCCGAAGATGCGGATGGCCTCCTCCTCGGCGCGCTCGCGGATGCGCGAGAACAGATCCAGGGTCATCCGCACATGCAGCTTGTAGCGCCAGGTCTGGCGGCAGGTTTCGACCAGCCAGGCATCGGCGGGTCGGCCCTGATCGCTGACACCGGCGCGATGGGCCACCCGACCCTCGGCGCGGCGATGGCCATTGTCGATGGCCTCGGCCTCGTCCTGCCCGCCGCGGGCGTCGTTGCGCTTGACTGGCACCGGTTCCAGATCCAGATCGAGCACACCCTCGGCACGGGCGCGGAACAGCGCCAGCGTGCGATGCGAGGGAATCTGGGTGAGGCTGTCGACGAAATCGAAGTAATCGCGGAACTTGGCGCCCTCGTTTTCCTTGCCGGGAATCACCTTGGCGTGGATCCGGCCCTGCTCGTACAGCCATTCGCGCAGCTCGCCGACCAGGGCCGGATCTTCGCTGAAGCGTTCCGAGAGAATGGCGCGCGCGCCATCGAGCGCGGCGCTGGCATCGGCCACGCCCTGCTCGGCATTCACGTAGTCCAGTGCGGCTTGTTCGGGTCTGAGCGTGGGATCGGCCAGCAGCGCGTCGGCCAGGGGTTCCAGACCTGCTTCGCGCGCAATCTGCGCCTTGGTCCGGCGGCGCGGCTTGTACGGCAGGTAGAGATCCTCCAGCCGAGCCTTGGTGTCGGCGTGGACGATCTCCTCGCGCAGCGCATCGCTGAGCTTGCCCTGCTCCTCGATGCTGCTCAGCACCGCCTCGCGACGCTCTTCCAGCTCGCGCAGATAGCCCAGGCGCTCCTCCAGGTTACGCAGCTGGGTGTCATCCAGCCCGCCGGTGACTTCCTTGCGGTAGCGGGCAATGAAGGGCACGGTGGCGCCTTCATCCAGCAACTGGATGGCCGCCAGCACCTGGGCGCTGTGGGCGTTGATTTCAGTCGCAATACGCGATTCGATCGAGGGCAAAGCCATGGGCGTCGGCCGGCTCCGTCAGTCAGGGGCGTTGGAGCATAGCGGCAGCGGGGTGCGCTCGGGGTGGATCGGGGGAGAAGGCGGGGGCAGGGGGCAGGGGGCACGGGGCACGGGGCACGGGGCACGGGGCACGGGGCACGGGGCACGGGGAAAGGCTACCCGACTCGGCGCTTTTGTAGGTCCAGACTTGTCTGGACCCACAAATGCCCATGGCTCTTCCCGTGCCCCGTGCCCCCTTCCCCCTTTCCCGTTCCTGAGCCAGGTCAAGGTGACTGGAGCCAAACGCGCCCAACATTGGCCCCATGAGCGACCCGGCCCTTTACCCCTGTTTCCTCGGACCCTACGGCGAGAACGACGCGCTGCTGGAGCGTCTGGTGGTCGAGTTCCTGCGCGACCACGTCTACTGGCGGCGCAACTTCCATCCGGAGGATCCACCAGCTGTTCCCACGCACGCGGCGCAAACGCCGGCGTTCATGGCTTTCGAGGCACGGCTGCGGCGCGAGCTGCACAGCCTGTCAGCGGCGCTGAAGCGCTCGGTGCCCTTCCACAGTCCGCGCTATCTCGGCCACATGGTTTCGGATCTGCTGATTCCGGGCCTGGCCGCACAGATCCTGACGCTGCCCTACAACCCCAACAACGTCAGCGAGGAGGCGGCGCCGATCACCATCGATCTGGAGCTCAAGGTCGGACTGCAGCTGGCACGCATGCTCGGCTATCGCAGCGATCCGGCGGCGCCGGACTGCGCCTTCGGACATCTGACCAGTGGCGGTACGCTGGCCAACTATCAGGCGCTGCGGCTGGCGCTGTCGCTGAAGGCCTGGCCATTGGCGCTGCGGGCTGCGGGCGTCCCGGCGCTGGATTACGGCTGCGACGACTGGCAGGCCTTCAACCTCGGCCATGACGCTCGTATCGCGCTGATCGGCGACTGTGATCGCTGGCTGCGCAGCCTTTCGCCGGGGCAGGCGCGGCAGTGGCGCAAACGCATCGAGGCCGAGCGCTTGGAAACGCTGGGTCTGAACGCCTTCTTCGAACGTCACCCGCAGCTGAAACCGCCGATCGTGCTGGCGCCGGTCACGGCTCACTATTCCTGGAGCAAGGGTCTGAAGCTGATCGGTCTGGGCCGCAAAGCGCTGCATCTGGTGCCCGAATCGGGCATGCGCACCGATCTTGAGGCGCTGGACGCCATGCTGCAGCGAGCGCTGGCGGAGCGCCAACCGGTGCTGATGGCGGTGGGCGTACTGGGCAGTACCGAGTTCGGCACCATCGATCCCATCGACGGGCTGGTGGCTGCGCGCGAACGCTTCCGGGCGCTGGGCCTGGATTTCGCGGTCCACGTCGATGCCGCCTGGGGCGGCTATCTGAGCACCTTGTTCCGCGAGCCGGATGGCGGATTGCGCGGGCTGGCTGACATGCGCGCCGACTTCGCCGATTTTCCGGCGCCCGCGGTGCATGCGGCCTTCGCGGCGCTGGCGCAGACCGATTCGGTGACCATCGATCCGCACAAGCTCGGCTACATCGCCTTTGGTGCCGGCGCCTTCATCTGCCGTGATCACCGTGCCATCGGTCTGCTCGACGAGGCGGCCGATTATGTGTTCAGCGACAGCGATTCCGGCGACTTCTTCCAGCGCTACCGGGCGCTCGGTCGCTATGTGCCGGAGGGCTCCAAGCCCGGTGCGGCGGCGGCGGCGGTCTATGTGACCCATCAAGTGCTCCCGCTGGACTACGCCCATTTCGGGCTGCTGCAGAAACAGACCATCCACAGCACCGAGGCCTTTGTCGCCGCGCTTCGGCGTTTTGCCGAATCCGAAAGCGCGCTGGTACGGGTGAGTGTGCCTTTTGCGCCGGACAGCAATCTGGTGTGCATGGCGCTGAACCCGGTCGGCAACCGCGATATTGCCGCGATGAACCGTTTCGTGCGGCGCCTGTACCAATGCCTGAAGTCCGATCCCGCAACGCCGCTGCAGGTGCACGAGTTCTTCGCCTCGATGACCACGCTGCAACCGGAAATGCTGGGCGAACAGGATATGGCCCGGGTGCTGGCCGAGCTGGGTCTGGACCCGGCCAGCATCAATCCCGATGACCCGGGTGCCGACCGCCTGGTGATCCTGCGGCATACGCTGATGAATCCCTACCTCATCGATCGCGAGAACGGCATCAGCTATCTGGCGCGCTACTTCGAGTACCTGGCGCGCCGCATCGACGAGCTGCTGTTCCTGCAGAAGCCGCTGGTGCCGGCTTGCTAGCATCCGTCCATGACGGTCCAACTCGAATCCATCTCCGCCGAGGACACCGCTGCACTCGCGGCGCGGGTGCGGGCATACCTGTCGGCACTGCCGACTGCGGCGATACCCCTGACTTACCAGGCGCTGGCGAGGGCACTTGCCGTAAAGCCGCCGTACACCATCCACCGCCTGATTCTGGCGCTGGAATGGACCATGCGCGAGGATCATTCACAGGGGCGGCCGTTCATCGCTGCGCGAGTGATCAGCCGAGCCCGCGGCGGCCTGCCGGCGCCCGGCTTCTTTGTGCTGGCCAGTGATCTCGGCCGGCATGACGGCACCGAGGACGGCGAGGGCGCTCGGCGCTTTCACGCGCAGCAGCTGCTGGCGCTGACCGATACCACCGACCGGCGCTGAAACCGGCCGCGACATTGCGGCTCAATCGTCGCTGCGGATCAGGTGCGAGCGTGGGCCAGTTACTTGCCGTCCGGCTCAGCGACCTTGCGCGGCGGATGCACCCAGTGCACATCCACGCCCTGACGCTTGGCCGCGGTTTCGACGGCATAGACATAAGCCATGTCGTTCTCCAGCGGCGGCGGTCCGTAGCGCGTGCTTTGAGTGGTATAGCTGCCGGTGCTGGCGCATCCGGCCAAGGCCAGCGCTGCGCCGGCCAGAACGAAAACGACTCGATTGTTCATGGTGATCTCCTCGATGCGGGTCTACGGCAGAGGCACTTCCTGTGTACGCCCGCCTGAATGGGCCGTCAATGTGCCGATTCCACGCACTAACCATTTGTCCATCTGGCGTTAATCCATCCTGCACATCCGTCTCACGGCGCCTGCGTATGCTCTGTTTTCAGAAATTTCTGAAGGTTCAGCATGGAACTATCGCCCTTGATCCAGAACTTCGTCCTGCACTTCGGCGAGATGGGTGGGCGTTGGGGCATCAACCGCACCGTGGGCCAGATCTATGCCCTGTTGTTCGTCTCCGAGCAGCCGCTGAATGCCGACGAGTTGGTAGCCAGGCTGGGTGTGTCGCGCTCGAATGTGTCGATGGGCCTGAAGGAGCTGGAGTCATGGCGATTGGTGCGGCTGTCGCACCTGCCGGGTGACCGGCGCGAATACTATTCGGCCCCCGAGGACGTCTGGGCGATCTTCCGAACCTTGGCGGAAGAGCGACAGCGACGCGAGATCGAGCCCACGCTGAGCGTGCTGCGCGACGCCATCCTGGAAACACCGGGCTCGCCCGAAGAGCGCCACGCCCAGGCGCGCATGCGCCAGATGCACGATCTCATCGAACTGTTGACCGACTGGTTTGCCGAGGTGCGCAAGCTCACGCCCGGCACCCAGCAGCAGCTGCTGAAGATGGGTGGCGCCGTGGTGCGCCTGCTGGAACTGAAGGATCGCTTCAGCGGCGCTCGAGCCGAGACTGCCACCCCGGCCGATCCTTTCCCGAATCTCTCTGCAAGCAAAGGCGCTGAACCATGGACGCCCTGATCCTCGCCCGCATCCAGTTTGCGGCCAACATCAGTTTCCACATCCTGTTTCCGACCATCACCATCGCTCTGGCCTGGGTGCTGCTGTATTTCAAGTGGCGCTTTCGGCGCAGTGGCGATCAGGCCTGGATGCAGGCTTATCGATTGTGGGTCAAGGTCTATGCGCTGAGCTTCGCCATGGGCGTGGTCAGCGGCATTGTCATGAGTTTCCAGTTCGGCACCAACTGGCCCGGCTACATGGAAACCGTGGGCAATATCGCCGGGCCGCTGCTGGCGTATGAGGTGCTGACGGCCTTCTTCCTGGAAGCGGCCTTCCTAGGCGTCATGCTCTTCGGCGCCGGTCGGGTATCGGACCGCGTACACACGCTGGCGACGCTGCTGGTGGCGATTGGCACCACGCTCTCGGCCTTCTGGATACTGGCGCTGAACTCGTGGATGCAGACGCCGGCGGGATTCGAGATGCGCGAGGGCGTGGCCCATGCGCTGGACTGGTCGGCGATCGTCTTCAACCCGTCCTTTCCCTACCGATTGACGCACATGCTGCTGGCTTCGGGCCTGACCGTGGCCTTCCTGATTGCCGGTCTGTCGGCCTGGCGCTGGCTGCGCGGTGATCGCGGCGCCGACGTGCGCCATGCGCTGCGCACCGGTACGGTCATGGCGGCGCTGCTGATTCCGCTGCAGATCCTGGCCGGAGATTTGCATGGATTGAACACGCTGCAGCACCAGCCGGCCAAGATTGCGGCGATGGAGGGTATCTGGCAAACCGAGCGCGGTGCCGGCCTGCGCCTGTTCGCCATTCCTGACGAGGACAGCCGCAGCAACCATCTGGAGCTGGAGATTCCCAAACTCGGCAGCCTGATCCTGACCCATTCCCTGGACGGCGAGATTCGCGGTCTGGACGAATTTGTCGGTGCCTATCCGCCGGTGGCGCCCTTGTTCTATGGCTTCAGGCTGATGGTCGGTGTCGGCCTGTTGATGCTGGCGTTGTCCTGGACCAGCGTCTGGCTGTGGCGACGCCATCACGGCGAGCTGCCGGTGTGGACCCTGCGGGCGCTGGTGGCGATGAGTTTCTCCGGCTGGGTGGCCACGCTGGCAGGCTGGTACGTGACCGAGATCGGCCGCCAGCCCTGGCTGGTCCATGGTGTGCTGCGTACCGCAGACGCGGCCTCGGCGGTGCCGGCGCCGATGATCGGCGGCAGCCTGCTGCTCTACCTCGGCATCTATGCGCTGCTGCTGCTGGCCTATGTGCGGGTACTGTTCCTGCTGGCGGGCAAGGCGGGGGCGGCATCTGTCGATGGCGCTGTCGGGGTCGCAACGGTGCCTGCAGGCCTGGGCGGTGCGGCGGTTCGATGAACGGACAAGGGGGCAGGGGGCAGGGGGCAGGGGGCAGGGGGCAGGGGGCAGGGGGCAGGGGACCGACCTTGCTGCACGATCGGAGGATGCGGCGTACTTGAAGACCGGGCCCCAGCCTCACCAGCCTTTGTTGATCGCTCGGAAACCCGCAGGAGGACTGATGATTGCTGAGATTCCAGGTCGCCTCCTCGCGATGCGCCTGGTTGCGCATCCATCCAGCGCCGCGGGACCCACCTCGCCGCAGCGTTGGATCATGCCTCATGCCTGGCCCCCTGCCCCCTGCCCCCGCTCGATCAGGCCGAAACTCAGGGAATCTCGAAATGTCTGGAGCAAGCACGACCATGAACGAAGCACTACCCATCATCTTTCTGGCCCTGATGGGCGTGGCCATGCTGGCCTATGTGGTGCTGGACGGCTATGACCTCGGCGTTGGCGTGTTGCTGCGGCGGGCAACGCCCGAGCAGCGCGACACCATGATCGCGTCGATCGGCCCCTTCTGGGACGCCAATGAGACCTGGCTGGTGCTGGGTGTGGGCCTGTTGCTGGTGGCCTTTCCCAAGGCCCATGGCGTGATCCTGGGCGCGCTCTATCTGCCGGTGACGCTGATGCTCATCGGTCTGATGCTGCGCGGCGTCGCCTTCGAGCTTCGGGCCAAGGCTGCGGCGAGCTCAAAGCCGATGTGGGATCGCTGTTTCTACGGCGGTTCGCTGCTGGCCTCGATGTCGCAGGGCTACATGCTCGGCCATTACATCGTCGGCTTCGACAACAGCCTGGCTGGCTACGCCTTTGCCCTGCTGATCGCCCCCTGCCTGACCGCCGGTTATGTGCTGCTTGGATCAGGTTGGCTGCTGATGAAGACCGAGGGCGAGCTGCAGCACCGGGCGGTGCGCTGGGCTCGCACCAGTCTGCTGCTGACGGCCATCGGCATTGCCGCGGTGTCATTGGCCACGCCGGTGGTCAGCCAGCGCATCTACGACAAATGGTTTTCGCTGCCGGAAGTGATCGCCCTGGCGCCAATTCCGCTGGCCACGCTGGCGCTGTTCGCGCTGGCCTGGCTGTTTCTGCGGCGCTTGCAGCACGACAGCGCCAGCACCAACCAGCGCGGACTGGATCGCTGGTCCTGGGCGCCCTTCGCCTGTGCCGTGGGCGTGTTCGTGCTGGCCTTCTTCGGTCTGGCCTACAGTCTGTACCCCTATCTGGTGATCGACCGCATCAGCATCTTCGATGCCGCCAGCGCGCCCGAATCACTGAAGATCATCCTGATCGGCACCTTGATCACGCTGCCAGCGATCATTGGATACAGCGTCTTCGCCTACCGCGTGTTCTGGGGCAAGGCCCGGGCGCTGGACTATGGCTAGCAAACTGTCGGCGATCTCGGGGTTTCGTTTTTTGTCCGCAAAGGACGCAAAGGACGCGAAGATTTCAAAGCTTGGCCGGCTGAGCGCGATCGGTGGCGATATCGCCAGCTGACATCTTGGCGTCGCTCCACTTTGCGACCTTTGCGTCCTTTGCGGAAAATCTTTTGATTCAAATACTTGCGGCATGCTTGGCGAGAAGAAAACCCAGGACACAGGCGCGCTCAGCGCCCATCCGGATTGGCAGTCACCGCGCGAATGCGTGAGCGGGTGAAGTTCAGGCTGGCCTTGCCGCCGCTGACATTCATCTGGATGGTCAGCACCTTGGGGTCGACCTCGGTGAGCACGCCGATCCGGGAACGACCGTCGATGGTCTCGACAGCGACGCGTTCACCGATGGCGGCGATCAGGCTGGCGCTGTCGAGCGCAATGGGCGTGGGCTTGGGCGGCGGCGGCCGGGCCGCAAAGGGTTTGGGCTTTTCGCTGGCTTCGGCGGCCGCTGGCGGTCCCGCAGCAGCGGACGGCGGTTGCGACAGATGGCTGAGTTGGGCGCCTATGCTGGCGATCGGTGAAAATCCGGCGGCCGCTGCAGCGTTGTCCTCCTGACGTGCCAGCAGATCGTAGACGCTACCGCCATAGGCCTTGGGCAAGGGTCGAGCCCGAACAAGGTCCACGCTGAAGCTTGAGCGGGGCTCGTTGTTGTGCCAGATCTTCGGATCCATGGCAGCCCATCGCTCTGCTGCCGAATAGGCCGCAAACTGTTTGGCGTCGGCGGGTGCGGGCAGGGTCAACTCCAGGGTCAGTTTGCCGCCCTTGGCGGCGAAACCCGAGTACACGGCCTCGCTCTCCGGGCTCAGCTGTACGCCAAAGACCTCGAGCAAGCGCCGCACCGTGGTGATATGGCGGCGCTGAAACTCGTCGGCATCGATATCGGCCTGCTGGGCACACCAGCGATTGCGTGCACCGATGAATCCTTGATCCTCCAGGATCCAGCGCATCGTCAGCGGTCTGTCGTTGGCATCGCTGCTGTCGAGAAAGTGGTTCGGGCGGCTGCTGCGCCAGTCCATCTCAAAACGGGTACTCATCGAGCCCGGCGCATTCAGGTCCATGTCGACGACGACCCGATCGGGGCCTGCCGTGCGGTATCCCAGGCTCAGATCCGTTCGGCTGTAGGCCAGGCCGAGATCGCGCTCCAGGTTCAGTGGCACGAAATAACGGACATTGCTGCATCCGGCGGTTTCGAAGGGCGCCGCCGAGGCGAAACTGATATCGGGCAAGCCGGTCGGCAACAGCGTGTTCACCTCCAGCTCCAGTCCGCGCAGGCGCACGTAGAGCTGGTCGGTGGCGGGCAAGAGATCGCTCCTGCCTTCGCTGCCGCCGAAGGCACTGAAGGCGCGACGCAGACGGTCCGTGCGACTTTCCAGAGGATTGGCCAGCTGCAGCACCCACCACCAGCCGGGCGTGTCAAGTTCGATCTCGGCTGCAGTGAACAGGGCGCCGCCATCCGGGCTTTCGAAGCGCAGGCGGCGTATGCCGAGATTGCCGTCCCAGGTGTAATAGCCGCCACGATGGCTGGCGTTGGACACCATTTCGGCCGTTCGAACCAGGCTGTCGGCGAACTGGTTGATCTGATGCATCAGGTAGAAATGCATGCCGATCAACGCGCCGACCACGGCGCCGACGATCTTGAGTCCCAGCGGTATCCCGGATGCGCGCTCAGCGCGTGGTAGCCGGCGCGAGGGGCGCTTGGCCATGGGCGGTCGCTCTGTGGCTGCGGACCCCCAGCATAACTCGGACCCACCCGCGCCATCAGCGCCGGGCTCGAAGGCGCGCCCAGAAGCTGCGCTTGTTCACTGTTTTCCGGTGGCGGCAGGGCGCTGCTGCTGACTGCGATCAAGCGCTGGCGGGCAAAGCCCCGCTAGACTGGCGCCATGGACACTCGATTCGATGCCGAACTGATCCGCCGCTACGACCGGCCGGGCCCGCGCTACACCTCGTACCCGACCGCACCGCAGTTCCATGCCGGCTTTGCCGCCGAGGACTACGCGGCCGAGGCCAGGCGCAGCAATGTCGCCGCCAGACCGTTGTCGCTGTATCTGCACGTGCCCTACTGCCGATCGAGCTGCTACTACTGCGGCTGCAATCGCATCATCACCCGCAATCGCGAGCGCGGCGCAGCCTATCTGCAGCGCCTGCTGAGCGAGATTCGCATGCAGGCCGAGCTCTTCGACCGCAGCCGACCGGTGAACCAGATGCACTTCGGCGGTGGCACACCGACCTACTACAACCCCGAGGAACTCGGTCTGATCTTTGCCGAGCTCGACCGCGGCTTCGGCCTGCATCGCGGCGCCGGGCGCGACTACGGCATCGAGATCGATCCGCGCACGGCGGATCCGACCTCGTTGCGGGCCATGTTCGACCTCGGCATCAATCGCATCAGCCTGGGCGTGCAGGACTTCGATCCGCAGGTGCAGCTGGCGGTCAACCGGGTGCAATCGGTGGAGGAAACCGAGCGTCTGGTCAGCGAGGCCCGCAGCGTTGGCATCCGCTCGATCAACTTCGACCTGATCTACGGGCTGCCGCATCAGAATGTCGACAGCTTCGCGCGCACGCTGGACACCGTGGTCACACTGCGCCCGGACCGCATTGCCGCCTACAGCTATGCCCATCTGCCCGAGCTGTTCAAATCCCAGGCGGTCATGGATCCAGCCACGCTGCCGGACGCCGACACCAAGATGGCACTGCTGGAACTGACCATCGCCCGTTTGGCTCAAGCGGGTTATGTGCACATCGGCATGGATCATTTCGCGCTGCCCGAAGACGAGTTGGCGCGGGCACAGATCGACGGCAGCCTGCAGCGTAATTTTCAGGGCTACACCACCCACGGCGGTTGCGATCTGGTGGCCTTCGGCATGAGCGCCATCGGCCAGGTCGGCGAGGTCTATGCCCAGAATGAAAAGAACGAAATTCCCTATCTGAATGCCATCGATCAGGGCCGCTTGCCGATCCAGCGCGGGCTGGCCACCGATGCCGACGACCGCCTGCGGCGCGATGCCATCGGCCGGATCATGTGTTTCGGCCGACTCGATTACACCAGTTTCGGCGAGGAGCACGGCATCGACACCCGCGACTACTTCCGCCAGGCCCTGACCCGGCTGCAGCAGGCCGAGCAGGACGGTCTGGTCGAACTGGGCGCAGACGCGCTCCAGGTCACCGCCGCCGGCGCCATGCTGCTGCGAGTGGTGGCAATGGCCTTCGACGCCTATGTCAGCGGCGACAAGCAGGCCGCAGCAGCGCCGGCACGGTTCTCGCGCGTGGTTTAGAGGGGCACGGGGCACGGGGCACGGGGCACGGGAAAAGGCTACGGGCTTCGGGCTCTTGTGGGTCCAGACTTGTCTGGACGCTTCTCCATCACGCCGCCAAGAGCGTCCAGACAAGTCTGGACCCACAAGAGCGGGTGTCGGTTGTGGGTGTCGGAAAAGGCAGGCCACGCTTGTCCCGAGTCCCGAGTCCCGAGTCCCGAGTCCCGAGTCCCGAGTCCCGAGTCCCGAGTCCCGAGTCCCGAGTCCCGAGTCCCGAGTCCCGAGTCCCGAGTCCCGAGTCCCGAGTCCCGAGTCCCGAGTCCCGAGTCCCGAGTCCCGAGTCCCGAGTCCCGAGTCCCGCCCCCGGCTGCCCGCCGGCGCCGGAAACTGCTAACGTGCCGGGATCACGCACTACAGGGTCTGCGCATGAAATTTCCGTCTCTTGTCATTGCCTGTGGCCTGGCCACGCTCGGCGCCTGCACCTGGGTCAAGCTGGAAAAACCGGGCGCTCAGGTGCGGGTGGTCAGCGCCCAGCAGTCCCTGGCCGGCTGCACTTTCAAGGGCGACATCACCACCACCGTGACCAATCGCGTGGTTGGCGTTGAGCGCAATTCGATCAAGGTGGCTGACGAGCTGGAAACGCTGGCGCGCAACGAGGCTGCGGGTCTGGGCGCCAATACGCTGCAGCCGCAGACCGAGGCCGTGGCCGGTGAGCAACACTTCCGCGCCTACCTCTGTCCCTGATCGCGGCTTCGCAGCCTGAGGCTATTCGGGCTTGCCGATCTCGCTGGTCGGCAAGCCACTCTTGCCGCCCTTGCCCTTGAAGGGGCGGTAGTAGTCGTAAAGGGACTGCAGATCGCGTTCCTTGTCGCCGGTCGGATGGAACAGAGGCCCGACCGCAATGCAGCGCTGGGCAAAATCCACATGTACCAGCAGGATCGGCACGCCAGCCTCGTGGGCGATATGCCAGAAGCCGGTACGCCATTTCGGGACCGGCTTGCGGGTGCCTTCCGGAGCCAGGAACAGCCACAGTTGCTCGCTGCTGCGGAACAGTTCGACCATCTGTCCGACGGCGCCGCGCGGATTGCTGCGGTCGGTCTCGATACCACCGAGGCCGCGCATCAGCGGACGCAGTCCAAAGCGGAACAGGCTGTTCTTGCCCATCCAGGTGGCGCGCACACCCATCGCGTAGGCCGCCGCGATGCCGTAGATGCCATCCCAGTTGGAGCTGTGCGGCGCCGCGATGGCCACCAGTTTCGGAATCTTCGGAAATTCGCCGACCACCCGCCAGGAACTGCAGGCCACCAGGGCGCGTCCCAATGCCCGCGCCCAACCCTGACCGCGGATGCGCGGCACGGAGGGATTGAGTTCGAGCAGCTTGCCGGTCAATCCGAAGCTCATTCGTCGAATCCCCGCTTGCCGCGCAGCTGCTTGGTGCTGGCGCGGGCTTTCTTGGCCTCGATGCGACGACGCTCGGAAGCGCGTGTGGGTGCGGTGGCGATGCGCTTTTTCTGCTCGATCGTATGCGTGCGCAACAGCGCCAGCAGGCGCTCGCGGGCATCGACGCGGTTGCGCTCCAGGGTGCGGAAACGCTGCGCCTGCAGCACCAGCACACCCTCGTTGGTCAGGCGTCGATCACGCGCCGCCAGCACTCGCAGGCGCAGCCATTCGGGCAGATTGGGCGACTGCTTGACGTCGAAGCGCAGCTCCACGGCGCTCGACACCTTGTTGACGTTCTGACCACCGGGGCCGGACGAGCGCACGAAACGCTCGACCAGCTCGTCCTCCGACAGATGGATACCGGGAATGACTTCAAGCGTGTCGGACGGTGCGTTCAATCGCGGAAGTTCTCGAACTGCAGCGGCAGATCCAGCTCCAGGCCGCGCAGCAGGGCGATGGCGGCCTGGAGATCGTCACGCTTCTTGCCGCTGACACGCAGCTTCTCGCCGTTGATCTGGGCCTCGACCTTGATCTTGGCGTCCTTAAACTGGCGGATGATGTCCTTGGCGTTCTTCTGATCGATGCCCTGTTTCAGCGTCACCTTCTGTCTGGCCGCGGCCAGATTGGATTCCGGATCAGCCACGTCCATGCAGCGGATGTCGATGCCGCGCGCCACCAGCCGTGGCTTCAGGATCTCCAGCATCTGCTTGAGCTGGAATTCACCCTCGGCCTTGAGCGTGACCACGAACTCGTCGAGTTCGAAAGCGCAGCCGGTACCGCGGAAATCGAATCGATTGCCGAGCTCGCGATTGGCCTGGTCGACCGCATTGCGGACTTCGTGCTTGTCCAGTTCGGAAACCACATCAAAGGAGGGCATGGCGGAGCCGATTCAAAAACAGGGGCGGATTCTAGCCTGTGCGGCCGCCTGGCGCTGTGGGAGCGGACTCTGTCCGCGATCGTTGTTGCGCCTGTCACGATGATTACCGGTCGCGACTGAATCCGCGCGCACCCAACATCTCGCAAGCACCTGGATCAAGAAATTTTCCGCAAAGGACGCGAAGGACGCAAAGTAGAGCGACTCGAAAATGTCAGCTGGCGGTGCCCCCAGGGATCGCGTTCAGCCGGACATCCTTTGAATCTTCGCGTCCTTTGCGTCCTTTGCGGACAAGAAATATTGCCCCCGAGATCGCCGGCCCTTTGTTTCGCGAACATGCGCACCGAACGGGGCTTCCGGGACTCCCACCGGAAAGCTCACGCCGCGGGCATCACTCTTGCCCTAAGCTGGCGGCGTCCCCAGCTTGCAGTCCTGACCCGGCATCGGAGCCCTGCTTGACCGATCTGCACTTCGACAATCGTTTTCTGGCCGAACTTCCCGGTGATCCCGAGGACAGTCCGCGCACGCGTCAGGTGCACGGCGCGCTGTATTCGCGGGTACAAACGACGCCGGTGTCGGCACCGCGCCTGCTGGCCTGGTCACCGGAGGTGGCGGCTGCAATCGGACTGACCGCAGCGCAGGTCGAGTCTGCGGATTTCGCCGAAGTGTTTGCCGGCAACCGTCTCTGGCCGGGCATGCAGCCCTGGGCCAGCAACTACGGCGGCCATCAGTTCGGGCACTGGGCCGGGCAACTTGGGGACGGCCGGGCCATCAGTCTGGGCGAGGTCATCGGCGCTGACGGCGGTCGCCACGAGCTGCAGCTCAAGGGGGCGGGCCCAACACCCTATTCCCGCCATGCCGATGGCCGCGCCGTGCTGCGCTCCTCCTTGCGCGAGTTTGTCTGCTCCGAGGCCATGCACCACCTGGGTGTGCCGACCACGCGGGCGTTGTCGCTGATCGGCAGCGGCGATGAGGTGGTGCGGGACATGTTCTACGATGGCCATCCGCAGGCCGAACCCGGTGCCATCGTCTGCCGCGTGGCTCCGTCCTTTCTCCGTTTCGGCCATTTTGAATTGCCAGCCGCGCGCAAGGACCCCGAACTGCTGACCAGGCTGGTCGATTTCACGATCTCGCGGGACTATCCGGAGATGACCGGCAGTCCGGATCAGCGGCGCGCGGACTGGTTCATCCAGATCTGCGAACGCACCGCGCGACTGATTGCGCAGTGGATGCGGGTGGGCTTCGTTCACGGCGTCATGAACACCGACAACCTGTCCATCCTCGGCCTGACCATCGACTACGGCCCCTATGGCTGGCTCGAACCCTATGACCCCGATTGGACACCCAACACCACCGATTTCCAGGGCCGACGCTATGCCTTTGGGCGCCAGCCGGAGATCGGCCAATGGAATCTGTCGGCTCTGGCTGGCGCGCTGGTGAGTCTGTTTCCGGATCAGGCGCCGCTGCACCAGGGGTTGCAGCGTTACGCCGAAGTCTTCGGTGCCGAGCATGCGCGACTGACTGCCGCGCGCTTCGGCTGGACCCAGCTGGACCAGGACGATCTGCCGCTGGTGCGCGAATTTCACGCCTTGATGTTCGATCACGAGATCGATCTGACGCTGGCCTTTCGCCACCTCGCTGATCTGGATCTGGCGGCGCCCGAGCTGCAAACCCTGGCACCAGCCTTCTACCAGCCCGATCGGGTTGCTGCCGAAGCAGGGCGCTGGAACCAATGGCTGGGCGGGTATGCCCGTCGCAGTCTCGCCGACCCCCGGCCCGCCAGCGCCCGGGTCGCCGCCATGAACGCTGTCAACCCGCTGTACGTGCCGCGCAACTATCTGGCGCAGCTGGCCATCGACGCCGCAGAGAACGGTGATCTGTCGGTGCTGCACAAATGGATGGACAGCCTGCGTCAGCCCTACACGCTGCAGCCCGGGCGCGAGCACCACGCCGCGCGGCGCCCGGAGTGGGCCAGATCGCGCGCTGGATGTTCGATGCTCTCCTGCAGCTCCTAGTCGCCCAGGCCGGTGTGTCCTGCGGCTGGACGGGTGCGCTGACGATCACTTGCCGAAGGCCGCCAGCGGCCCACGCTTGGTGCCTACCTCCTTATCCCCGATGACAAATTGCAACGATGATGATCTGCAGGCGTCGATTTGGCTAAAAAATGACGCAAGCGGTGCGGTATTTCCTATGCTGAAAGAGCGCTCGACAATGTCGATTGAGACGTGCTCGCAAGTATTCTGGCGACGCACCCCAGCGAAACCAAGCACAGGGCACAAGGCCATTAGCGCAAACCCGCAAGCGGACGGTAACCAGACACGCGTCACGGCATGGTGGGAGCGACCTGATCGCCACTACGATCAGACCGGCCAGCTCTGGCTGGCCGGGCGGCCGGTGGCTGAGCTGGTGGCGACGACCGGCACACCCGCCTATGTCTATTGTGCTGCCAGGGTCAGCCAGAATGTGGCCCGACTGCGCACGGCGCTGAAGAGCATCGGCGCGCCAACGCGGCTGATGTACGCGATGAAGTCCAATCGCTACCCGCCCTTGCTGGCCCACCTGCGTGCACTCGGACTGGATCTGGACGTGACCTCGCCGGGCGAGGTCCGCCATGCCCTGAACAACGGCTTCGAGGTCCGACAGCTGTCCTTTACCGCCGGCTGCCTCAGCCGCGCAGACTATGCGGCGCTCGCCGGCTGGCCGGAGATCTGGATCAATGCCGATTCGCTGACCCAGCTGCGCCGAATCGCTGAAGTGTCCCCCGGGCGGGAGCTGGGGCTGCGCATCAATCCGGCCTCGGCGCTGGGCTACAACGAGCTGGTCAGCTATTCCGGCAGCAAGGCCAGCAAGTTCGGCGTCTATCGCGATCGCTTCGAGGAGGCACTCGAGCTGGCGGCCGGCTCTGGCCTGAATCTGACCGGGCTGCACTGCCACGCCGGTTGCGGATTCCTGACGCCCCAACTGGGCTCCGTCGAGCGCGTCTTTGCCCGCATCTGCGAGTTTCTGGAGGTGGCGCCGCAAATCAAGACCCTCAACCTGGGCGGCGGCCTCGGCATTCCCCTGGTGGCGGCAGACGAAGAACTCGATCTGACCGCGTGGGCAGCGCTGGTGCGCCGCTACTTCGGCCATCGCAAGCTGAAGCTGTGCTTTGAGCCGGGCGACTATCTGGTCAAGGATGCCGGTGCCCTGCTGACCGAAGTCACCCAGGTGGAGCGCAAGGGTGATCGACTCTTCGTCGGCGTCAATGCCGGATTCAACGTCCATCCGGAACCGGCGCATTACCGCCTTCCTCTGATCCCTGCGCCGGCCACGCTGCGACCCGAGCCACCGCAATGTGTCACCATCGCCGGCAACATCAACGAGGCCCTGGACCTGTGGGCCGAGGATGAATCGCTGCCTGCGGTGCGTGAGGGTGATACCTTGTGCTTCCTCAACGCCGGCGGCTACGGCGCCTCGATGGCCAGCGCGCACTGCCTGCGGAACGAAATGACCGAGCACCTCTTGCCCCCTATCCAACCTGGTGGTTTCGACGTCGAGCAGATCAGTGACGCCAATCAGCGTGCCTGGGACGAGCTCTACGCCTCGACCGCCGAACTGGTCTGGGGTCATGAGCCGCTGCCTTTCCTGGCCGGTTTCGCCGAGGCATTCCGGCAGGTCCTGAAATCACCTTCGCGCCTGCTGGATGCCGGCGTCGGCGAGGGCCGCAACCTGCACTTCCTGCTCGATTGTGGAGCCGATGAAGTGCACGCCATGGACGCGTCCACGCATGCGCTGGAGAAGATTCCGGCGTCGCTGAGATCGCAGCTGCAGCTGCGCGTGGGCGATCTGGCCGCCACCGGCTTTCCGGGTGAGCACTTCGATGCCATCACCCTGCTGGACGTGTTCGAAACCCTGCCCAATGCCGAGGCGGTGCTGGCCGAGCTCTACCATGTGCTCAAACCCGGCGGACTGCTGCTCTGCAATATCCCGGGTCATGACGATGGTGTGGCCGGGCAGGACATGCGCGAGATCGGTGACGACAGTTTTCTCTATCAGAGCACTTACTATTATCGTTTCATCGAACCCGAGGCCGCGCAGCTGCTGCTGGAGAATGCCGGTTTTGAAGTGGTGCACTCGGGTCGCCGCGAGTGGCGCGAGGCCCCGCACCCGGGCTTCCGCGACGAAGAACACACGCACGTGAGCCATGTGCTGCTCGTGCGCAGACCGCCGCAGCACCGCGGCTAGAATCGGAAACTGCATGCTGTCCAAGTTTCGCCGTCTGTTTCAGATCTTGCCCGATGAGGGCAGCAAGGTGTTGTGGTTCGCGCTGCTGGCGGGGCTGCTGCAAGCCGGCGTGGCCATCGGTACCGTTGCCGCAGACTCGGTGTTCCTGTCGCAGCTTGGCATCGAGAAGTTGCCGCTGGTGTTCATCTTCATGCCGGTGGTCATGATGGTGTACGCACCGGTGTATTCGGTGCTGATTGCCAAGCTCGGCACCCGGGCGCTGTTCCGGGTCACGCTGACGGTGATTGTCGGCGGCGGCTTGCTGATCGGTTTCGGCGGCGACTACTTCGGTCAGACCGGGTGGTTCCCCTTTGCCATCAAGTTCTACGTGGGCCTGTGGTTCATTGCCCTGTACACCCTGTTCTGGAACTTTGCCGACGACTATTTCTCGATCCTCGACGGCAAGCGCCTGTACGGATTGATTGCCGCCGGCAGTTCGGCCGGATCCATGTTCGGTGGCGGGTTGGTGACGGGACTGTCCGGCATCGTCCCGGCGCCCAAGCTGTTCCTGGTCTGGGCCATCGTGGCCATGGTGACCTTCCCGGTGCTGCTGGTGATCCTGCGGCGCTTCCGCGCGATCTCCGCCGATGACGCCCAGTCCGACGAAGTGCTGTCGCTGCCGGAACTGCTCACCTTCATCATCAAGACCTTCAGAAGCTCACGCTTTGCGCTGGCGCTGGCGATGATCTGTTTCGTCATGGTGGCGCTGACCAGCAGTCTGGAATACCTGACGCTCGGGGTGTTTGCCGAGAACCGCTCTGCCGACGGTCTGGCCTCGCTGCTGGGTGGTCTGTATGCCCTGGCCGGCGCGCTGACGCTGGTGATCAATCTGTTCTTCTTCAACCGCATCGTCGGCCGCCTGGGCGTGGGCAGTACCGCACTGGTGGTGCCCTTCGCTTATCTCGGCTCCTTCGTCTTCTTCTATCTGCACAACGGCTTCGGCGCCGCGCTGGTGGCTTTCTATGCCTATCAGAGCCTGTTCGTGGCGATTGAATTCAACAACATCAACCTGCTTTACAACGCCCTGCCGGGCGGCGTGAAACGGCAGCTGCGAACCTTCATCGAAGCCCTGGCCGAGCCCGCCGCCAGTGCCACCGCTGGTCTGCTGCTGTTCTATTCGGCCACGCACATCGATCCCGACAATCTGGCGCTGGCCGGTTTGCTGGTCGCCTGCGGCGCGCTGGTGATTGCCGCATTCATCCGCCAGAACTACGTGCACGCGCTGGCGGTGAACCTGCGCGCCGACTGGCTCGATTTCGCCAATCCGGAACAGGCCTGGCGGCTGCACCTCAGCAATGCCGATTTCATCCAGCTGCGCAAGATGGCTTTTTCTGCCCGACGCAGCGAGCAACTGCTGGCGGTGGAGCTGCTCTGGCGTCTGCAGGACAGCTCGGCCCGCGCGGCCCTGCTGAATTTCCTGTCCACTGCCAGCGCCGAGGAGGCCGAGCGGCTGCGGCCAGCCATTTCCGAGCTGCTCTCCCACGGCAACACCGATGCCCTGGCCGAAACCCTGCTGTGGCTGGAAAGCGACCATGGCCCGAATGAACCGGAAGTGCTCGACGAGTTCACCTCGACCGGCGCCTTCCCGATGCGGCGTCTGCAGGACTGGCGCCGCTCCGACCACCCGGCGCATCTGGCGGCCATTGCCGTGGCTCGCTGGAATGGCAGTCGCATCAACGAGGTGGCGCTGGCCATCGAACAGGTGGGCAGCCTGCTGGAGGGCGACGACGAATCCCGCCGCCTCGGTATTCGTGCGATTGGAGATTGCCACCAGCCGCGTCACGCCAAGGAACTGTTGCCCTTTCTGAGCGACGGCAACGAGGCGCTGCGTCTGGAGGCCTTGCGCAGTCTGCGCAAGCTGGCATCGCCGGATACAGCTGCCATGATGCCGCACGTGTTGCCGCTGGTGGCCGAAGCCTCCTCGGAAGAGCGCATGTTGATCCTGGCGATTGCCGAGAAGATCAGCGACACCTCGTCGATACCGGCCTTGCTGTGGGCGGCCGAGCATTTCTCGGCCTCCGAGAGTCGCCGACTGGAAGCGCTGATCTGTGGCATGGGTCTGAAAGCCATCCCCGGCGTGATCCACCTGTTGCGCAATATTTCCGCGCCCTTCCATTCGCGCAGTGTCGCGGTACGCGCGCTCAGCCGCCTGGCGATGCCGCAGCTGCTGCTGATCACCGATGAGTTGATCGAGGAGGAGCTCACCCGGGCCCAGCAGGCCGTGATCTCGCATCGCGCGCTGATGGCGGATCCGGGCGCCGGCGTCGGGCAGACGGTACTCACGCGTTTCTATCGCGATGCCGCCGCCGAGGGGCTGGAGTTTGTGCTGGAAGTGCTGAGTCTGGTCGGACGGCTGTCGGATTTCGATTTGATCCGGGCCTCGCTGTCCTTTGCCAATCCACGCGATCGTGCCAACGCCATCGAGACCATCCAGCAGAGCTGTTCGCGGGCGATGTTCCGCCGCATCTGCGCGCTGATCGAGGCCACGGTGCCAGAGTCGGGGCTGCAGGAGAGCGTTGCCGGCGCCGAGCCGATCGATTCGGTGTTGCGGCGAGCCGCACGCAGCAATATCGCGCTGGAGGCCTCGGCTGCGCTGATTGCCTTTCAGGAGCGCAACATCGAGGGTGGCCTGAGCCTGCTGCGTCAGCGTCTGGACGAGCCCGACGGTGGCCGGATCAACGACTGGCTGGTTGCCCTGTTGCCGCGCTTCGCGCAGTCCACGATCAATCTGGAGCTGGAGGCACATCCGGTGGACCGGGTGGCGGCGCTGGTGCGGGCACGTTTCTTCAGTGATGCCCGCATCCTGGCGCTGGACTATCTCGCGGCCCACGCCAGCGAACGCAGCTGGGCGCCGGGTGAGATCGTTTACGACACGGACACCCCCACCGAGGAGTTGTTCGTCATCGCCGAAGGCGAAGTCGAAGTGCACCGCAACGGCGTGGTCCGCCAGGCCACGGCCGGTGCCACTTTCGGCGAACGCGTGTTGATGGGGGATCTGACGCGCAAGGAGCGGGCCGTCTCTGCCGGTTGTCGGGCGTTGGTGTTGCCCGGTGCCGTGGTCATGCGCGCGCTGGAAATCTTCCCGGCCATGGGCGTCAGCCTGTATCAGTTCAAGACCATCTCGGCGGTCTCATGAAACTGACCTTCAATTTCCAGACCCTGATCCTGCTGACGATGACGGTCATTCTGGCCGTTGCCACCGCCATCTGGGGCGCGGCGGTCTATCAGGTGATCTACGACATCATCCTGCGCGGATTCGACCGCAAGCTCGAAGCTCTGAGCGCCGGGGCGGCGGAGTTCACCGACGGCGATGGCCACGCCCAGTTCCAGCGTCCCTACAAGGTTGGGGCCATCTGCGCGGGCGTCGACGGCCAGCTCTACGGGCTCGACACCGAGCGCGGTCTGTTGCTGCGCATCAATCCCGAGGATGGCGGCGCCATCGAGGAACGTCGACTCGCCAACAACGATTGGCTTTCGATCGCCTGCGACAGCGAACAGCCCCGAGTCTGGCTGCTGGCGAGCGACGGCAAGCTGATCAACGAATGGACGCTGACCGAGGAGCAGACCGCCCCCGAGCTGCGGGCCATGTCGGAGGCGGCCGATCAGCTGATCTATCTGGATGGAACCTTGTGGGCGCGCCATGGACAGACCCTGTCGGGGGTCGACATCGACGTGCCGGCGCTGACGCTGGCGCAGGAAGTGGCCACGCTGGCACCGGCACCTGCGCCGGCTCGGTTTGCAGGCCTGGCGGTCGACGAGCAGGCCCTGTTGCTGTTCGATGCCCAGGGCAAGTTGCTGCAGCGCCAGCCGTTGAACCCGGCCGGCTACGAGCTGAGCGGGCTGGCCTGGGTGGACGGGACGCTGTACGCGGCAGCCGAATCGCTGCTGTCGGTCAATCCAGACAGTGGCATCCTCACCGAGAACTTCGCACCCGGCTACTACAGCGAAGCTCACCCCTTCTTCCAGCGCTATGTGTCGGCCTACCAGAACACCCGGGTCGCAGCTGGTCTGACCTTCCTTTACACCGAAGTGCATCTGGGCGCCGACCAGATCCGCTACATCCTCGATGGCTCGGTCGGTGATGACCATTCGCCGCCGGGCTATCTGGATGTGGTTCCGGAAGACTCGGTCGCCGATGTCACCCTGGCACAGAGCCGAGGACAGTCCTTCGTATCCGATATCCGCGAGTGGGAGGAATGGGGGCTGATCAAGGTCTCGGCCGAACCCATCTACAGCAGCAGTGGCAAGATCGTGGCGCTGGCCGGGGCCGATGTGGATATCGGCGTGATTCGCGACAAGACCCGATTTGCGCTGTTTGCGGTGCTCTTTGTCGGCGCCGGCCTGCTGCTGCTGGCAGGATCGGTGTCGTACCGGGTGTCGCAGAGCCTGATGCGCCCCTTGCGCAACATCAAGGATTCGGCCTTGCGCATTGCCGCCGGCTATCACGACACCCATGTGGACTATCCCGCCGGCGACGAGATCGGCAAGCTGGCACAGGGCCTGAACGAGCTCAGCAGCCGTCTGGCGGCGCAGGCGCGGCAGTCGGAGACCTATCAGCGAGCGCTGACCCGTGGGCGCGAGTTGATCGCCCTGGAGCATGCCCTGATCGATATCGGCAACGAATGCGGTGCCGATGCCAACCTGGACATCGAGTGCTCGCGTGAACCGGTCGAGTCCGGCCGCGTGGGTTTGGGTGACGCAGCCTTGTTGTGGCTGGTCGACGACGCGGGCAAGGACAGCATCGAACTGCGCCATCAACGCGTATTGACGCAGGAGAAGAGCCGCGTGCTGCTGACGAATCACACGGCGGAGCGGGGCCTGGATCTGCTGTTCACCAACACCCCCAGCCTGGCCCGTGCCGCCTGCTGGGAACCTGTGCGGCGCAGCCTCGCCATCCGTTGCCACGGGCCATTCCGCCTGCGCCTGCTGGAAGCCGACGGGAGCGAGCGCTGGCTGGACTGCACCGATTCGATGAGCCTGCTGCTGGCGCCCGGTCAGCGCCTGTACTGGCACGACTACTGCGTGATTGGTGGGACCATGGCCACCGCAGGAGCAACCGCATGATGACCCTGGCGGAAAAATTGCTGGCCCTGCACGCGGTGCCGCCGTTCTCGGCGCTGCGCTCGGAAGAGCTGCTGACCATCGCCGCGGCCATGGCCGTACACCGCTTCAAGCCTGGCCACCTGATCTGCGAGGAGGGCGGGGTGATCAACCGCCTGTATGTGAGGGTGTCAGGATCAGCCGTGGGGCCGGACGGCACCGAAATGCAGCCGGTCGTCGGCACCACCATCCTGCTCACCGGCAAGGCTGCCCCGTTTGCCATCACCGCTGGCCCTGAAGGCTATCTGGCGCTATCGCTGCCGCGCGGCAAGTTCTTCACGGTGATCAACGAATGTCCGCTGCTGCTGGCCGGGTTCTTCCGCATGCCGCTGCTGGGCGTCGACTATTCGGGCGAAGCCCGCTCATGACGCTGCGTATCCGCTACTACCTGGCCATCTTGCCGCTGTTCGTGGGCCTCGGGCTGGTCAACAGCCTGCTGGTGTACACGATGGAGCGCAACGAGTTGCGCTGGGGGCTGCGCGAACGGGCCCAGGGCGTGGCCGCCAGTGTGGCCGGCTTCTGGGATGTGATGGGCCCCGAGGACCAGCGCCCAGCCCTGCTCAAGCGCTACAGCCAGCGCCTGGGCGGACTGAGCGTACGCTGGTTCGATCCGGAGGGGCAGGACCAATGGCGCCCGCGCGATCTGTTCTCCGCGCAGGTGGTGTTCGTGCCGCAGCCGCCACCACCAACGGCAGAGATCAGCCGCCAACTTTTGCAGGGTGAGCTCGATTGGACTTTTGTTCCGCAGCGCGAGGAGAGCTGGGATCTGATCGTGGGCTATGCCCCGGTGCGTGCTGCAGATGGCAGCGTGCGCGCTGTTGTCGCCGTCTCGGAACGTGAAACCGGTTTCCGCGAAGCCATGGCATCGTTGCGCTTGCGCCTCATCGGCCTGCTGCTGGCGCTGCTGCTGGCGGGCATTGGCGCCGCCGAACTGATCACCCGCGTGGCCCGCCGTGAACTGGGCGCACTCACCGCAGCGGCCGAGGAGGCCACCCATGGCCGCTATAGAACCCAATTGCCGCCGGGACGCATCCGCGAATTGAACGATCTGGGTGGTACCTTGCTGACGATGACCAGTCTGCTTGCCGACGAAAGTCATCAAACCCGCCGCGCCTTCTTCAGAGCCGAGTTGCTGCCCGGCCAGAGTGAGCTGGCGCTGGGTTATCGCAACTATCTGGAGCATCCGCTGCCAGCGCAATTGGGGCCCGCCAGCTACGCCTTCCGGCGCCTGGGTGCCACCGGAATTTCGGATTTCTGTGGCTGGCGCGAGAGTGCGAGTGGCTGGGTGCTGGTGCTCGGTCGTACTCGCAACAATGCGACGCTGCCCTCGCCGCTGCAGGAACTGATCCACGCCGATGCCGCCCGCGACTACTTGCTGGGCGCCGCTGTAGATCCCATGCACAACCTGAGTTGGGAACAGGCATTGGCCGATTTTCCCTGCGATCGCCTGCAGATCGTGGAAATTGCGGCCGATGGCGACAGTGCCCGCCTGGCCGAACTGGCGCCCGACGGGGCCTCATTGGGACCGTGGACTTCGGTCCGGGGACGGTTGATATTTGGTACGCTGGATGACAACGCCGCCAGCATGGCGCTCGCCTATTCCCAGCAGTTTCCGGATCGGATGCTGGAACAGGTGGCCGATGAGCTCGCCGGACTCATGGCAGCGCGATTCAGCGGCATACTGGTGCTGTGCGATCTCAAGAGCGCCCCTGCAAGCGAGCGAAGTTCATGAGTGCGACCGACAAGCCTACGCCCGCCACTGCCGCAGCCGAACGCATCCGATTCGGACTGCGCTTCAAGATCATCGTCGGCCTGACGATCTTCAACATCCTGGGCACGGCGATCTTTGCCGCCAACCATTATCTGGCGGAAAAGCAGAGCATCATTGCCGGTGTCGAGCAGAAACTGGCGGCTGCCGCGCGGGCATTGCCGGACATGCTGCCGCCCGGCTATTTCGATCGCGCCGTGAGTTCCACTGCGGTGTCTCCGGAGGAATATCGGAAGCTGGTGGATCAACTCTCCAGGTACTGCTCCGATATCGGTCTCAAGTACCTCTACAGTTATACCTATCGCGATGGCGTGTTCTTCACCACCTCCTCCAATGCCACGCCCGAGGAGCTGAAGGACAACAGCTATGCCGCCTACTGGCAGGAGTACATACAGCCCAAGCTCGAGCTGGCCTGGAACACCCAGCAGCCGATCTATGACGAAGTCAACGACGAGTGGGGGCGGGTCTATTCGCTGTTCAAGCCAGGGATCACGGCCAAGGGCACTCGCTACATCGTCGGTGCCGATCTGGCCATCGATGCATTGATCGCAAAACTCGACAAATCGTTGCGCAAATCGATCCTCATCGGCTTCCTGAGCTTCTTCGTGGTTTTCCTGTTCAGCTTCTACATTGGCACCAAACTATCGTCCAAGATCTCGCTGCTGGCGGACTACACCCGGGAACTGGCGGCCACCGATTTTCAGCCGGTGGAGGACCTGCCGCTGCGCCGGCAGATTGGTGCCATGCCAGCGCAGAGTCGCGACGAGATCGCACAATTGGCCAGCTCCTTCATTTCCATGGAGTCGCGGCTCAATACCTATCTGCGCGAGCTGACCGAGACCACGGCCACCAAGGAACGTCTGCACAACGAGCTGCGCATCGCCGGCGACATCCAACTGAGCATGCTGCCGCAGGGCTTCAAGCCACGATTGCATGACGACGGCCGCCTGGGCGTGGATCTGTCGGCAGCCATCAAGCCGACCAAGGAAGCCGGCGGCGATCTCTACGACTACTTCTACCTCGATGACGACCATCTCTGCTTCGCCATCGGCGATGTCTCCGACAAGGGCATGCCGGCAGCGCTGTTCATGACCGTCGTGATTTCGGTGCTGCGTGCGCGCTCAACGGCAGAGCATATCGGCCGGCCGGACGAGATCCTGCGGCAGACCAACGAGTTGCTGATTCCGCAGAATGCCATGTGTCAGTTCGTGACTCTGTTCCTCGGCATCCTCAACGTGCGCACCGGTGAACTGGTCTATTCCGATGGCGGCCACAATCACCCCTTCCTGCGCCGGGCTGGCGGCAAGCCAGAGATGATGGCCTTCGACGGCGGCGTGGCTCTGGGCATCATGTCCGGCGCCAGTTACCCGATCTATCGGACCACGCTGGCAGCGGGCGATGTGCTGTTCCTCTATACCGATGGCGTTACCGAGGCCATTGCAGCCGACCAGAGCTTCTATACCGACGAGCGCCTGGAACGGGTGTTGAGCGCGATCGATGCCAATGAGCGGGCGATGGTCTGGGTGGAAACCAGCATGCAGAGTGTCTTCGACTTCGCCGAGGGCCACCATCAGGCGGATGACATCACCGTGATGGCACTGCGCATCCTGCCCGGGAAGACATGAGTCGGCCAGCCGATCCGGTCGGCGATGAACTGCTGCAGCTGGCGGCCCGCGGTGATCCGGATCAGCTGGATAGCTTGCGCCGACGAGTGGAGGCAGGCGAGGCACCGGCCTACGCGGCCGGTTTCCTGAGCTTCGGTGGTCGCCGTTTTCACATCGACCCGCGGGCCTTCATCACCGATCCGGAAACCTGGTGGCTGACTGAAGTGGTCCTGGAGCAGGGGCGCGGGTTTGCGGCGCAGGGTCGGGTGCCGCAGATCCTGGAATTCGGTGTGGGCGCTGGCACCCTGGCCATCACCGTGAAGCTGGCGCACCCGGATTGGTCGGTCAGCGGCATTGATATCGATGCGGCAGCGCTGGAGCTGGCCGTCGAGAACGCCCGACTGCATGGCGTCGACATTGGCCTGGTCCAGAGCGACTATCTGAGCGCCTGGCCGGCCACCCGTCGGGCGCCGGACCTCATCTTCGGCGATCCGCCCTGGGGCGGTGCCGAGGATCTGTACGATGGCGAGCGCGATGAGAACTACTACCTGCAGATGCCGCAGCTTTCCGCCTTTCCACCCGGCGGCGAGCGCACTGGCATTCATGATCGTCTGATCCGCAGCGTGGTGGAACGCGGCTGGGACTCGACCATCATTCTCAACTACGGGGTTCTTCCCCACGCGGTCATCGCGCAATCCGCCGCACCACTCGGACAGTGGTCGCTGGCGCATCCACAACCTGGCATCAGCGTGCTGATCGGCAGGCGCTAGCCCGCACTAGATCAGTTTGGCCAGGCCTTCGCCGCGATTGCCGGCGGTGGTCAGAATGCGATCGAAGCCGGCTATCGCCAGCACCTCGCTGACCATCGGAGTCAGGCAGCACAGGGCAACGCGTCCACCTTCGCGTTGCAATTTCTTGCCAACCACCAGAAACACCCGCAGTCCGGCCGAGCTGACGTAATCGATGCCGGCCAGATCCAGCAGGATCTTGCGCCGTCCTGCAGCGATCTGCTCATCACAGACGCGCTCCAGTTCCGCTGCGGTGTTCGAATCGATCCGCCCGATGGGCACCACCACCGTGACATTGCCTTCCTGCACCAGATCAATTTGCATGCTGACTTCCTCTGTTCAGCTGACATCTCCGGCGTAGAACGCTCGAAATGCAGACCAGACCGCACTTTGACACAAAGCACCGGTCTGACCCAAGCACCCGCGAAGGTCCGGCGCCGCTCAGCCCTGATCGAGCCTGACCGGCGGTGCCGGGAAAGCGCCGTGCTCATCCCGCATGCGGATGCGTGTGGCCGCCAATCTGGCGGCCAGATCCGGGGCTGCCGTGATGGCGAATTCGGTCTGACCGGCCGATTCAAGCGACACCAGTACCAAGGGGAAAGGCTGACCGGCGCAAACGCCCTTGAGCGGGGCTTCACCGACGAAATGAAAGCGCAGATCGCGCTGATCAGGCTCCTCGGCAAAGGCTTCTGCCAGATTCGGCGACAGGATGACTTCGCCGGGACGCGAGTGCCCGCTCAGTCTGAAGCCGATGTCAATATCCGGACCGAGGAAGTCCAGATAGGGGCTGTCCTCTGAGCCACCGAGCATCTCCGGGATCTCGATGGCGCGGTTGCGTTCGCCGATTTCTGCGCCCCAGCAGCAGCCGCGTATCCGCAAGGGCCAGCGCTCGGCGATCCGCTGGTCGTAGCTGGACACAGCGCCGCAGAAGGCCGCCGTGATCAGTTGCGCGTGTGCCAGTGACTGCGGCATGGCGGCAAATACCACTTCGTCACCCATGACTTTCCAGACGCCACTCTCGGGCAGGTCATCCTCCTCGATGAATTGCCGGGCCAGATGACCGATAAAGATCAGCGGTAGTTCGCGAAACAGTGTCTCAAAAGCCCCTAGCCACGAGTCCGGACCGGTTTCGCTCTGCGCCGCGGCCTTGAAGGCAGTGGAACCCACCACGTCCGCCGACAGGAACATGACCAGGCGGCTGCGCTCGAACTTGCCGATTTGCACCCATACCTCCAGCCTGATGATCAGCGATTTCGGGTCATCATGGCGCAGCGACTGCAGAGGGTCAACGCGGCGGCAGGCCGGAGGCCATCGACGATAGAGCCCCATCCCTGGCGGATTTCGATCGCATGCTCGGCTCGCAATGGTTTATCGTTCGGGCGGGGAGCGTTCTGTATTGTAAACTCAGCGGTCCCAGCTCTTTTCGCCGAGAACGACAGCCATACCAATGATATTGGGTGCACTCTCTCTGTTGGTACCGCGCCCGACGGTGGCGATCACCGAAGATGACCGGGATTCCATCGCGACCAATGGCCCGCGCGCACTCAACTATGTCCTTGGTCGGGGTCTCAAACGCGCCCGTGGAAAGGTCTTTGCGGTATTGCGCGGATTTCTGTTTCTGGCCTTCGGATCATGGATGGGCTGGTCGCCGGGCGCTTTGCTGGCTGCCCTGGTTTTTCTGGCCGTCTTGACGGTGTTGCTGGACGTGCTTCGCTATGCATTTGCGAAGCGCCCCATTCATTACTGTCATTCGCGCCAATATCGGGCGATGGTCTTGTTGGACACCTGTACCCAGATCGAGCGTGGTCGTTCGTGGCGCCGTCTGCTGCTTCCCAGACCGCAGCCCCTGTGGACCCTGATTGCCGCCCTGGTTTGCACGCTGGTGTTGTTGCCTGCCACCTGGCTGACGCTGGAGTCGATGGAGATCATCGTTCGCAAGACCATATTCGAACAGTGGTTCCTGCCGTTGACCATGATTTTCGTGACGGGCTGGCGGCTGGTCACCACGGCGCAGGAGATCATCGCCGCCCGAGCCACCACACCAGGATCTGTCGATCTGTTTCTGGACTCCGATGATGTCCTCGACACCTATTTCGGTATTGCCGCGTTTTCCTGGCTGGCCTTTTTCGGCAGCAGCGGCGCAGGCTATATCGCGCTGATTGTACTGGTGGGTCGTTTGGCGTACCGAGTCTGGCGCTGGTGGGAGATCAGGGAATCGAGCGCGGTCCTGGCGACGGTAGTCAGGCGGACACATCCACACGCGTCTGGGCTGGTTTCGAAAGCAGCGCCCACCGATGCCAATGATTGGGAACAGGAATCGACTCCACCGAGTCAAGCCACGGGCGAATTCAAGTAGACCAAAGCTGCAGCTTGCGCTCGCAGCAGGGGCGGGGCGTGTATTAATGGTCCGCCGCGGCCTCCCTGGGCAGCAGCAGCTCATCCCCCACCAGTTCCTTGCCCGGGTCGAAGGGCGTTGACGCTTCGACTTCGATGGCGGTATCGGTGTCGGCGGGTTTGGGATGCAGGGCCAGCAATTCCCAACCTGGCTTGAGTGGCGGTGCTCCCTGGTGCGTGAAGGCCAGCAGCTGCTGCCTGGGACTGATGGCGAGCAGGCCAAGCGCGTCGGGAAAGCGGATTCGGAATTCCTTCAATCCGAAGTTTTCCTTGATCTTGTGGCCGCGGATGCGCGCGCCCTGGTCGATCAGCTCTTCCAGCGAGGCATGGGTGACATCCTTGCGAAACAACCACGGTGATCGCAAATTGCCGGCCAGCGTGCCCTTGCTGTGACCCTTGTCTTCGGCCGTACGCAAGGCCAGCACGCCATCGGTGCCCAATTCGCTCTTGAAATGCAGGCAGGCCAGCGCGTTCTGGTTGGGCCGGCTGGCCAGCGCAAACAGTTTGGCGACGCCGCTGGTATCCAGATGCTTGTCTGCATGTTCGGAGACGATCCGCCCGAAATAGGTATCCAGCCCCTGCATCCGCGCCTTGCGCAGGGAATCCCAGTTGACGTCGGCCATCAGCACTCGGAAGCCACGAGCCTTCAGGGCCAGACCGAAGGCGCAGGCGAAGTGTGAGGAGCCGACCAGCAGCACGCCCTTGGGAACGGCTTCGGCCAAGCCCAGACGCAGTGCCAGGCGCCGCGCGGTGAAGCTCTGCAGCAGCACGCTGGCGATGATCACGCTGAACACGGCCGGCACCAGAAGCTCGCCGCCGGGCACCTGCTCGCTTTCCAGGCGCAGGGCGAACAGCGAACCGACGGCCGCGGCGACGATGCCGCGCGGACCCATCCAGGCGATCAGTGTCCTTTCCTTCCAGTCCAGCCTGGAGCCCAGCGTGCTCAGAAAGACGGCGACGGTGCGGGCGATGAACAGCACCACCAGCAGAAACAGCGGCAGACCCCAGCCCAGACGCTCGAAGCTGGACACATCCAGTCGCGCCGCCAGCAGGATGAACAGCAGCGAGACCAGCATCACCGTCAGGGTTTCCTTGACGTGCAGCACGTCCTCGAGATCGACGTCGCGCAGGTTGGCCAGCACCACCCCCATGATGGTCACGGTCAGCAGCCCGGATTCGTGGGCGATCTCATTGGAACAGGTGAAGGCCAGCAGCACCGCCGCCAGGATCACCGCGCTGCGCAGATACCAGGGTATCCAGTGCCTGCGCAGACAGATGCCAATGGCCCAGGCAAAGGCAAAGCCGAAAGCGCTGCCGACCAGCATCAGCCGTCCCAGCTGCCACCAGATGGTGTCGCCGTAGCCGCTCAGCGCCAGTTCCAGCGCCAGCACCGCCAGCACCGCGCCGATCGGGTCGATGATGATGCCCTCCCAGCGCAGCACCTTGTCGACGCTGGGCCGTGGCCGGATGGCGCGCAGCATCGGTCCGACCACGGTCGGTCCGGTGACGCTGCAGATGGCGCCGATCAGCAGGGCCATCGGCACCGGTGCCTTCAGGAACAGATGCGCAGCCGCCGCGATCAGCACCAGGTTGAGCAGCGCGCCGATGCTGACCAGATTCCAGATCGGTCCGCGCAGACCATGGATTTCCTCGATACGCAATGTCAGCGCGCCCTCGAAGAGGATGATCGCCACCGCCAGCGAGGCGATCGGAAACAGGGCTTCACCCAGTAGATGGTCCGGATTGAGCAGGCCCAAGACCGGCCCGACGATGATGCCGATGCCAAGCAGCAGCACGATGGCTGGCAGGCGCATACGCCAGGCCAGCCATTGGGCGCCCACGCCAAGGACCACGGCAGCGGTCATCAACCAGGGCAGTGGCAGTTGCGGCAGAGTCATCGGGTGGTCAGGCCTTCGGGCTGCAGGAAGCACGGGCCGGATCAGTCTCGGCGCGTGCGTCCGATCATAAGGCCTGAACTGCCGCGACGTGGCTTGGGGTGGCGGGCGTGGCCATGGGCGCGTGATCGGAGTGGCGACTGCGGAGCTCTGATTCGCGCATCGAACGAGAGGGCACGGGGCAACGGGGGCGGGGGGCGGGGGCCCAGCCTTGCTGCACAATCGGACCGCCCGGGAATGCCGGACTTCTGCCCCAAACCGCTGTTTTGTTATTATGCAAATCAATATGTTACGGCATGTTCTGTTAAAGTCCCGGTCGCCCCTGGCGGTGTGCTTATTCGCGCATCAAAAAGGGGCAGGGGACCCACGTCGCGGCATGGTCAGATCATGCGTCGAGGTTGGCCCCTGCCCCCTGCCCCCTGCCCCCTGCCCCGCACCCCGTGCTAGGGACAGCTCTTCCCCAGCAAGGTCGTCAGCCGGGTCAGATTCAGGCCGCCGCTGCCGTAGCCCGGCAAGCTGCTGTTCCACTCAATGCGGGCGTTCTGGCCGTCGAGGCTGCGGAAACTCAGTGTGCCCCAGGGCTCACGGATCACATCCCCAGCTGAGAAATTCGGCGGAAACTGGGCGCCGCGGGTGATGGTCATGGCCAGATTGGCCTGATCGCCGACCACCGGCCCCACGCCCAGCAGCCAGCGCTGCTGGCCGTTGAGATAGGCAAACCAGATCACCACCAGCTGCTGGCTGCCAGGGGCACCGATCATCTGCACTTGCAGGCCGTGGCCATTCTGGCCAGCGTTGTACCAGGTGCCGCTGTGGCAGGCCGAGAGCCCGGCGCTGGCGGAGCTGACGCTGCCACTGAGTCGGCTGATGCGGCTCAGCGCCATGCTGCCGTTGCTGAAGCCGGGCATGTTCGTGGTCCACGTGGCCGTGCCCTGATCGCGGCTGCTGAAATCCAGCAGCACTTCGCCCCAGGGCTGTAGTTGCACCTGGGCTGGATCGTGATTGGGTGGGAATCCGCCACCCTGGGTGATCGCCAGCGGCACCCGCGCGCTATGGCCATCCACCGGCGCGGTGCCGACCATCCACACCAGCTCGCCATTGAGGTAGGTGTACCAGGTGGCCACCACGCCGGGCACGCCGTCGATGCTGGTGGCTTCGATGAACCAGCCGTGGCCGTCCTGGGTCGGATCGAAGAAGGCGCCGGAGATGTCGGCGCCGATTTCATAGTCAGGCACACCATCGAAATCCACCAGCGGCGCGCGCCAGGCGCCGCGTCCGTAGGTGAAGGCATAGAGCTCGGGCACACCGCTTTGTGGCTGTTTGGCGATGGCCAGGCGCTCGACGATGACATTGGCGAAGCCGCCGTTCTCGCGGGCCCAGTTGGCGCCGCCATCGAGGGTGACGAACACACCGATGTCGGTGCCGATATAGAGGCGCTGGCGGTCGTTGGGATCGACCACCAGATGGTGCACCGGCACGTCCGGCAGGGCGCCGTCGCCTTCGCCGTCGATGGCCGTCCAACTGGCGCCGGCGTCGTTGCTGCGCCACACGTGGTGACCGCCAAAGGTGGAATAGGTGGCGTAGGCGATATTGGCATCGACCGGATCGAAGCCCAGCGATGACACCCAACCGATCCGCGGGGAGACACTGGCGAAGACGCTGCTGCCGTTGCTGCTGGCGGCATTGCTGCTGCGATAGATGGCGTGCTGGTTGCCGATCAGGATGCGATTGGGATCGGTGGGTGACAGGCCGATGGCCGAGATCCAGTCGGTGAACAAGCCGCCCAGCGATACGCTGGCGGGCACCCAGTTGCGGCCCTGGTCGTTGGTGCGCCAGAGCCGCGAACCGCCGGCATAGAGTCGATCAGGATTCGCCGTGTCGAGCACGAAAGGCATGATGAACACGGTGTTGTCGACGATGCCGTTGGTGGCCCTGACGAAGTTCCCACCGTTGATCGAGCGATGGATGTTGACGTTCTGATAGCTCACGTACAGCGTGTTCTCGCTGCGCGGATCGATGGCCACGCTGGCACCGTCGCCACCGAAGATCTCGCTGAAGATGTTGCCGCTGGAGAAGGTGCTCTGCAGCAAGGTGCCGTTGTCCTGGGCACCGCCCATCCAGACCGTACCCTGATCATTGACGGTGCCGGTATAGAACTGCACGGAGCCCAGACCTTCCTCGATCGTGGTCCAGCTCACGCCGCCGTTGTTGGGCGTACAAGCTGCGTTGGCGGCGCGATTGACCGGTGCCGTATCAGCGTTGGTGTAAGCCACGCCGCCGTCGTTGGTGGTGTACAGTCGGCGCGTGCCCTGCCCGTAGTTGGGATGAAAGTGCAGCGAGTGCTGATCGGCGTGGACGCCGCCGGGATGAACGCCATCCAGCCACCAGTACGAGGCCTTGCCGAAGCTGCGACCGCCGTCGTCGGAGCGATACAGTTCCATGCCGGCCACCCACACGCTGTCTGGATTGAGTGGATTGACGGCGATGGCCTGGTTGTACCAGCCCGCGCTGTAGGCATCGAAACTGCCGAAATTGCAGCGCACGGCCTCGAAACCATCGGCGTAGCTGAGCAGATAGGTGGAGAGCACATCGGCCGAGCTGTTGCGCACGCGCGCTTCCCAGGTGCGCCCGCCATCGTTGGAACGGAACACGGCGTGCAGACCGTTGTCGTAATCGCCGCGACCATCATTGTTGCGATCCGGGCCCGGCACGGTGCTGGCAGCCAGTGCGTACAGGATGTTCGGATTCGATGGCGCCAGCGCCAGCGAGGTGCGACCCATGCCGTTCTCGCTCAGCACCACCTGCCAACCCGGCGTGCCGGTGGCGTCATCAGTGCGGAAAACCGTGGCCGGGCAGGGACCGTTGCAGGCCGGCGGCACGACGGTGTTGGGCAGCCAGTAGCGGTCGTCCTCTGAACGCGAGGCACAGCTGGCGAGCAAAGCGTCGCTGCCCGGCAGCAGTTGCAGATCGGTGCAGCCCTCGTACAGCAGCCCGCCGCCGGCATCGACCGGCCTCAGGATCTGCACAAAGTTGTTGCCGCCATCGTCCGAGCGCCAGACGCCGGTGTTGGTCGCGGCGTAGATGCGCCGATGATCGAGCGGACTGATCACCAGATCGGAGACGTAGCGGAAATTGTCATTGGCGGTGGCGACCAGTTGGCGGAAGCTCTGGCCGTTGTCGGTGGATCGCAGGATGCCCTGCCCCCACATCGCCGCAAAGGGGCGTTCGTTGTTGCGATAGAGTTCGCCGGTGCCGGCATAGATGGTATCGGGCGTCACCGGGTCGAAGACCAGGGCACCGATATTGATGTTGGCGGCATCGTCGTTCAGAGAGTTCCAGAACACGCCACCATTGGTGGTTTCGAAGATGCCCCCGGAAACTCCACCGGCCAGCATGCGCTGTGGATCACGCGGGTCAAACACCAGCGTACGCGTGCGTCCGCCGACATTGCTGGGGCCCAGCCATTGCCAGCGCGGCGAGGTCTTCTCACCGGTGACAAAACGACCGGCTTCGGTGCTGAAGCTGGGCAAGCGGCGAGCCTGTGCCTCGGCCGCCGCATACCAGGCCGGATTGATCGCGCTGGCTCCCGGCGGCAAGCGGCGGGCGTTGTCGAAGGCCGCCCGCTGACCCGGCGCATCCGGGCGCTCGTGCTGTGGCTTGGGTATGGCCTGCAGGCCCAGCTGCGGCTGGATCAGCGCGCAGGCTGCAGCCGTCACCAAGGCCGATGCCAACATCAGTTTCATCAAATTGCGCATGAGCAGCCCCGCCAACGAAGGTCGTCGTAGTCACAAGAATCCTGCCGATCGCGACTGAGTGCAACCGCCGTCGACGTTCCGTTAAGGCTGTGCATACATCCGTTTAACCGACGGCTCTCGGTGTGTCGCAGATCATCGGGTTCCGTGGGGACTTCGCGACGCCATGTCGTCAACGAAACAAGACTCGCTCATCCATCGCCCGCCACTGTCCCGGCGCCAGTCCCCCCAGCGTGACGGCGCCAATCGCCGCCCGTATCAAACGCAGGGTGGGATGGCCCACAGCCGCCGTCATCCGCCGCACCTGTCGATTGCGGCCCTCACGCAGCGTCAGTTCCATCCAGGCCGTGGGAATCTGCGCTCGATAGCGGATCGGTGGATCACGCGGCCACAAGTCCGGCGGCTCGGCAACCAGCAGGCGCGCTTGTGCCGGTCGAGTCATTCCATCCTTCAACAGTACCCCACGCGCCAGTTGCTGGAGTGCCTGCACATCGGGAACGCCCTCCACCTGCGCCCAATACACTTTGGCCAGTGCGTGCCGCGGGTGACTGATGCGCTGGATCAGCGGACCCTCATCGCTGAGCAGCAACAAGCCCTCACTGTCGCGATCCAGCCGACCGGCGGCGTAGACGCCCGGCACCGACACGTAGTCCGCCAACGTCGCCCGCCCCTGCGGATCGGTGAACTGGCAAAGCACGTCGTAAGGCTTGTTGAGGGCGATGAGCACGGTCAGGAGCGGGAAAAGGGAAAAAGGAAAAAGGAAAAAGGAAAAAGGAAGAGGGAAAAGCTCGAAAGCCGGAGCATTTTCGCGCAACCTCGGGTCGAACGGGGGCGCATTCGTAGAGCGGAGCTTGCTCCGCTGCTTCTGCTTGGCTTGGTTGTCGTGGGACTGCATTGAACGCCCTGCCGCGAGGCCATGTGTTGTGGAACCCGCCCGCGAAGTCAATCTGATGAGGCGACACCGCGGCACCGGCGGTTTCCACCGCCTGTTGGCCGCTCATGGCCTCATCGTTTCCTCGATGGTGGAATCCGCCTGCGGGATCGTGGCGCGAGGATCGGGGCCTGATCTTGGGCGGGTTCCCTACGAATCACTCGACCACGTAACGTTTTCCCTGCACCCGCACCCTGGGTGGCTGTCCGCCAGCCACGAAGTCGCGATACGCCGGCTCCAGTTCGCGCCAGAAGGGCAGCCACTCGTGCTTCGCGTAGGCCGCCGCCCAATCGCCCTCCATGCGGAAGGGGAAGATATGCAGCGGCACCAAGGCCTGACCTTGCGCCAAGGCCGCCGCCACCAGCGTGTAGATCTGTTCGATGGCGTCATCGCCCATGGCGTAGCAGCCCACCGACACGCAATTGCCGTGCACCATCAGGAAGTCGCCAGTGCGACCATGGGCGCGGTCGTAGGCATTGGGATAGCCGAGATTGAAAGACAGATGAAAGCGGCTGTTCGGATTCAACTGCCGGGCGGCCACCGCATAGAAACCTTCCGGCGCCTGCCAGTCACCCTGCCGCAACTTCGGTCCCAGAGTACCTGACCAGGTACAGATCGGCCAGGTCTGGAACAGCTGATAGCCCTCGCCCACCTGCACCCACAACTCCAGCTCCCGGCTCTCCTTGAAAATGCGCAGATAGACCGGGGCCCCCCACGACGCCCCAAGATCCGACAGCCGCGCACCCAGCTCCGCCCGCACACGCTGCTCAGCCTGCACCGCCCGGGCACTGCTCGGCAACTCAGCGGCCATCAGCGGCGACATCATCCAGCACAGAAACCACAAGGCGCGACTCATTCACCTTCCACTCCAACACTACCTGCGTCCATTGTCGGGCGAGTAGAGGACTTTCACCTCCCCGCGGGTGCGCCCTGCGGGGCGAACCATGAAAAAGGCCCCTGGATCTGCACCCAGGGGCCTTGAGCTACGGTGACTCAGTCAGAGATCAGTTGCAGCGCTTGATCTCGACGTTGTCGATGTTCCAGCCTTCGGCGCGATTGACCGAGGTGTCCGAGGTCACGCGGAAGCGGAAGCGGACATTGCTCTGACCCGCATAGGGCGCCAGATCGATCACCGACTTCAGATAGGCCTGCGGATCACCGCACCAGGCGTTGACCGGCGCGGCTGGATTACCACTCTGCAGGGCGCCGTCGTAGGGATCCGTCAACAAGCCGGTCGTGATCTGCGAGTACGCCCCGCCACCGACCGAAACTTCGATGAAGCCGCCATCCCAGCAACCGCCGCCGGTGCGCGATTCCATCAACTGCCGGCTCTGGAAGGACAGCGTCAAGCCGTTGCCTACCGTGGGCAGATCGAAGGCCGGGCTGATGAAGCGCTGATCAGAGGCGGTAGCCGGGGTCAGGCCTTGCAGTGCCTTGGTTCCGGCGAAGGGGAAGTTGCTGGTAATCGCCCAGGTGTTGGTGCCGGTACCGCCCGCTTCCTGCACCCAACCGGTGGCAGCGCCTTCAAAGTCTTCACTGGCCACGATCGTCGGTGCCGGACCCGCCGGGCAATCGCCAGGCGCGGCTGCCGTGGTGAAGGTGCCCGTGGCCGAGACCGTACCCAGGCCGCCAGCCGGCGCCGTGCCTTCGAAGCCGTCCGCGAACAACTCGGCTGCGGTGGAGCAGGCGTTGCGCGAGAACACGCGCCAGAAATAACTGGTGCTGGTATCCAGCTGCGGCGATGGCGTCCACGTGGTGGCGCTGGTCGTCGTCGTGCGGACAATGTTGGTGAAGGCGGCATCGGTTGCGACCTGCACGGTGTAGTCGATCACATTCGGCACGGCCGCCCAGGTGAAGCTCACATTGGGGGCGACATTGGTGGCGCTGTTGGCCGGAGTGGTCAGCGTGGAGGCAGCCGGTGCGGTGGTCTGCACAGTCAGGTCAACCGTCTGCAGGCGGTTGATCGGGCCACTGGCGGTACCGTTGATGTCGATCATGTAGGTACCCGCCGCCACGCCGGTCGGCGTCACCTGGAAGCTGCTGGAGCCAGGGGGCGTCACCAGGGTGCTGGTGAAGCTGGAGCTGGCGCCGGCGGGTACATTGCTGGCTGACAGCGTGACCTGCGAGTTGAAGCCGGAAATGCTGCCGATGTTGATGCCGTACTCCGCACTGCCATTGGCACAGATCGTCTGTGCCTGCGGGGTGACGCTCATGGTGTAGGTGGGCGTGCCGCATTCATTGAAACGGAAAGAACCCACACGCAGACGCCAGCCCGTGGTCGAGGTCGTGGGCGCGTATTCGTTGACGTACCAGAAGGTGCAATCGTCAGTGGGGTCGATGTTCATCGAGGTGTAATCACCCCAGCGGTTGCCACCTGCGGTCAGGGAGCCCGTACCGGCGACGATCACGCCCTCACCCTGAGGCATGGTGCCGACAGGGTCACTCGCCAGGCGTCCGGTGTAGCGCACGCTGGGGAAGACAGTTTCATTGGATGCGCTGTAACCCAGGGCCATGTTGCCGGCCGAGTCCTGGGCGATGGAGCCCATCCAGCGGTGTATGCCATCGGTCACGCCTGGGGCATAGGTTCCTTCCTGAAACAGCGACGGCACACCGCCTGTGACCCGCAGTTCCCACCAGCGGATGCCGGAAACTGCGCCGCCCGGGCCGGCACCGGCGTCGACCGATTGATTGGTGACCAGCGCCTCATAGCTGCCGAAGTTGCGATAGGCCAGGCGATTCAGGGGGCGCTGGCGGTAGCCCTGGTGGTCGAGCTTGTTGGTCGTGCTCGGCTGGGGAATGCAGGAGCGTCCCGAGCAGCCACTGAAGATGCTGTTGTAGGGAGAAATGGGCACCACATGGGTCAGCGTGAAGCTGGAATTGGCGGGTGTCGTGAAGTCGATCACGAACTTCCAGAAGTTCAGGGCGTCTTGGGGGGCTCCATAGGGCCCGTTGTTATCCATCGCGCCGACGTAATAGGCAGGCGTGCCGGGTGCTGGCAGGGTTGTTCCATCGATATCGGCCGGCTGCAGGCCGTCACCTGTGTTGTAGGGCGTGGCGCCCGGCGGCACGACGAAGGAAATCACCTGCGGGGTCGGGTTACCCGCAATCAACTGCGCGCGATTGATGGCGTAGGCACCGATACCGCCGAAGCTGCTGCCGGCGAATTCCCGATTGGCGATCAGATAGGCGTTGGACCACACGCCGAGTTTGGGGTAATCGGGGAAATTGGTGCCGGTCGAGAAGGCATAACGGTAGTAAGCACCGGTGGGATCCGGCGTCTGCGAGATCGCGACGCAGTTGAAATAGGTCGGGCCCGCCGAGGTGAACTGGGTCAGGATCCAGCGATCGGCGAACTGATCGTAGAGCACGATCGGATCACCCGAGTTTTCGGTCTGGCAGGCGCCACCGAAACCGGCCCAGAAGGTGTTGGTGGCCACCGGTCCGAGCAGCAGGTTGCCGGTCTTGTCGAAGATGGCGGTGTGCAGATTGCTCATTGCCACATAGTGGTTGGGTCCCACATCGCCCGCTGGATCCGGCGGGTTGACGCCGGAGATATTGTTCTGGCCATCAAAGGACACACTCGGAGCCGGAATATTGAGAGGGCCCACGGCAGACTGGACGATCGGATCAGGAAGCTGGGGGCCCGGCAAGAACTGCCACTCCAGACCGCTCGGCGGGTCGTCGTCGATCTCGCCATTGGCGCGGGTCAGCACCAGCGGGGGAATGCCGGTGGGCTTCATGTCGCGCAAGGGCGGCGACACATCGAAATGCGCGACCGGCACCAGGCCCCGATAGACGCCGCTGGCCAGCGGCGCGTCGCCGTTTTTTGGAACCGAGGCAGCCATAGCCGCGCCGCAACTCAGTCCCGCCATCAAAGTCAGTCCTACGATTTGCCTCAACATGCTCCGCTCCTGTCCACACCGGACGCCCATACGCCCAAAGTGCTGGAACGGTATCCCAAGGACCGGAATCAGGCAATGGCCGATTCCGCTGTTGAGCGGAATCGAACTCCACCCTGGGGTGGGTCTGCGCGGCGTCAGGCGAGGATTGTGGCTGCTAGCGCGGCGTGTCGGCAGCGATGCGCGCCACGCGGCGCCGGTCGCTCAAACGTCAAGATTGGCAACTCGCAAGGCGTTGGCCTCGATGAACTCGCGCCTGGGCTCCACCGCTTCGCCCATCAGCATGCTGAACATCTGGTCGGCGGCAATCGCATCTTCGATGCCCACCTTGAGCATGCGCCGGGTTTCCGGATTGACCGTGGTTTCCCACAGCTGATCGGGGTTCATTTCACCCAGGCCCTTGAAGCGTCCGATCTCGCGATTGCGCTTGGCCTGCTCCATCAGCCACTCGTGTGCCTCACCGAAGTTGTTGATGTTCTTGGATTTTCCACCCCTGGTCACGGTCGCGCCCGGGCCCAGCAGGCCACCCAGCTGCTGCGCCAGTTCGGCCAGCGGAGCGTAGTCGGAGCCTTCGAAGAAGGCCGGTGACAGCAGCGTGTGGCTGCTCAATCCGTGATGCAGGCGCTCGACGCTGAGGGAATAGCGCATCGCCGGAGCTTCGGCGCCCTCTTCCACCGGTACCGTGACGACTTCCTCGATCACCTGCACGCGATAGCGCGGGTGGTCCAAAGCCGTGCCACTAAGGCGCTTTTCCAGTGCGGTGGCCAGCAGTTGCAGTTGCTCGCGGCTGTCCGGTGCGGTCATCGCCACCGGCGGCAGTTCGACCAGGGCCTCCAGCAGCGCCGGGTCGAAGCGATGCTTCAGTCGCTTCAGATGGGCCAGCACATTGCTGTAACGCTGCATCAACTGTTCCAGGCCAACACCGCTGATTGGCGGCACATCCTCGGCCGGGATCAGGCTGGCGCCATCGACCGCGCCGGCGAGCAGGAAGGAAGCCAGTGCGGCATCGTCCTTGATGTAGGTGATCTGCTTGCCCTGGGTGACCTTGTACAGCGGCGGCAGCCCGATGTAGATATAGCCGCGCTCGATCAGTTCCGGCATCTGCCGGTAGATGAAGGTCAGCAGCAGTGTGCGGATGTGCGAGCCGTCGACGTCGGCGTCGGTCATCAGGATGATGCGGTGGTAGCGGACCTTGTCGGGATTGTATTCATCGCGGCCAATGCCGCAGCCAAGGGCCGTGATCAGCGTCCCGATCTCGGCCGATTGCAGCATCTTGTCGAAGCGGGCCTTTTCCACGTTCAGGATCTTGCCCTTGAGCGGCAGGATGGCCTGGAACTTGCGGTTGCGGCCCTGTTTGGCCGAGCCACCGGCGGAATCGCCCTCGACGATGAAGAGCTCGGACTTGGCTGGATCCTTCTCCTGGCAGTCGGCCAGTTTGCCGGGCAGGCCGGCAATGTCCAGCGCGCCCTTGCGCCGGGTCATCTCGCGGGCGCGACGCGCGGCATCGCGGGCACGCGCGGCTTCCACGACCTTGCTGGTGATGGCACGGGCATCGCCCGGGTGTTCGGCGAGGAATTCAGACAGTTTCTGGGCGACGATGCTCTCGACTGCCGTCTTGACCTCGGACGACACCAGCTTGTCCTTGGTCTGCGACGAGAACTTCGGATCCGGCACCTTGACCGAAAGCACCGCGATCAGACCCTCGCGGCTGTCGTCGCCGGAGAGTTCCAGCTTGTCCTTCTTCAGCAGGCCGGACTGTTCGACATACTGATTGATGGTGCGGGTGAGCGCGCTGCGGAAGCCGGCCAGATGGGTGCCACCATCGCGTTGCGGAATGTTGTTGGTGAAGACGTAGACCATCTCCTGATAGGCGTCGGTCCACTGCATGGCCAGATCGACGCTGATTTCGTTGCTGATACCGTCGATGCTGATGACGCTGGGATGCAACGCGGTCTTCAGTTGTGCGAGGTGCTGCACGAAGGATCGGATGCCACCTTCGTATTCGAAGACGTCGCTGCGGCCGGCGCGATCGTCCTTGAGCTCGATGCGCAAACCGGAATTGAGGAAGGCCAGTTCGCGCAGGCGCTTGGCGAGAATGTCGTAGTGGTACTCGACATCAGTGAAGATCTCGGTGCTGGGCTTGAAACGAATGCTGGTGCCACGGCCACTGGAAGGCTTGACCTGGCGCAACGGGTAGACCGGATCGCCGAGGCTGTACTCCTGCTCCCAGAGATAGCCATCGCGCTCGATCTTGAGATGCAGCTTTTCCGAGAGCGCGTTGACCACCGAGACGCCGACGCCATGCAGGCCGCCGGAAACCTTGTAGCTGTTGTCGTCGAACTTGCCGCCGGCGTGCAGCACGGTCATCACCACTTCCGCGGTGGACTTGCCTTCGGGATGCATGGCCACCGGAATGCCGCGACCATTGTCCGAGACCGTGACTGCGCCGTCGGTGTGGATCGTGACATAGACGTGCGTGCAATGACCGGCCAAGGCTTCGTCAACCGAATTGTCGACCACCTCGAAGACCATGTGGTGCAGGCCGGTGCCGTCATCGGTGTCGCCGATGTACATGCCTGGACGCTTGCGTACCGCGTCCAGGCCCTTGAGGACCTTGATCGAGTCGGCGTCATAAGCCTTGGGTTGCGGCTTGCTGCTGTCGGGGCTTTCGTTGATGTCTTCGCTCATGGTCCAGGCATTGGGTCCGGGGCGTGCGCCGTGGGAGGCGTCGAACGCAAGCCGACGAGTATAGCAGGGGCGGGAGTGTCACTTCCGTTGCCGCCGGGCGCGGTCAGGCTGGGCAAACGCCCCTATCTCCGCTGGGATCTCGGTGTCCGGTGGCCGCTGCGTAGGAGCGCCCTTGTGGCGCGATTGGGTGCGGCGAAGGTCGCGAGGGAATCGGTCGCGACCTGAAGTCGCTCCTACGGTACAGTCGACAGCGGCTGGCAATTCCGGAGCGAGTCGAAGGAAACGTGATGTTCCACGTGAAACCGGACGCTCATGGGAACAGCGTATGTTTGTCGGTACTCGCGCCAAGGCCTGTAGGTGCACATGTTCGCGCATAGACCAGCCCCAGGGGACCCACGTTGCGGCACGGTGAGATCATGCATCGAGGTCGGATCCCTGCCCGCTCCTTCTTGCTTGAGACAATCAGCCGGGTTGAGACATGTTTGGTCAGAGGCGGCTCTGATTCCGGTCACGAACGGTCGGTCTGCCCACAGGGCGGCTCTGCCGCTGAGGTCGATAGTCCAAGCGAATTACCCACTGAGGGTTTGCTTGACGTGCCCTCCCGCCGGCATTGCTTAGTACGTGTGTCGACGCGAACCCTGCCAAGGGGCCATGTACCACGTGGCGCGGTCGACACGGTCTTGAAGACGGACGCGCGCCTTCGCGGCGGCTCCTGATGTTGTGGCTCCGGGAAAGCGGCGCCGCGGCGCGGCGCCCGCGAGAGCTGCCACCCACCTTTCGATCACGCAACCTGCCCATGTTCCACGTGAAACACCGCTTGCTCGCCCGCCCATTCAGAAAAGGCCGCGGTGTGCTGCGTGCCGGTCACCCAGAGCTGTGCGCCCAGGTCTGCACAGGAATTCAGCGCCCGCCGCTGGTGTTCTGCATCCAGCTCCGAGGCCAGATCGTCCAGCGCCACGATGGGCGCGTGGCCGCGACGCATACGATAGATCCCCGCAGCCACCAGGACAGCGGCCAGCGCCACCAGCTTCTGCTGCCCTCGGGAGCCCTGCTCGCGGATCTCGCGCCCGCCGAAGGACACCGTCCAGTCGGCTCGGTGAGGTCCGGCCAGGGTATGACCCACCTCGCGCTCCCTGGCACTCAGGGATTCCAGGCGCTCGTAAAGCTCCACATCGTCGCGCCAACCCCGCTTGTAGTTGATGCTGGCCGCACCCATTTCGGGCAAGGTCAATGCCAGGGCGCCCACCATGGCCGACGAAAAGTCGGGTAGCAGCCTCTCCCGAAGTTTCGCCAAGTTCTCCCCTGCATCAGCCAGATCCGAAGTCCACACCCGCAACTCCGCATCCGATGCCGATTGCTTCAGCACCGCATTGCGCTGGCGCAACAGTCGGGCATAGCGTCGGTAGGCTTCGGTGAACTCCGGTTCCACGTGGAACACGATCCAGTCATAAAAACGACGGCGCACCTCAGCGCCGCCGCCGATCAGTTCATGGGATTCGGGACTGAAGCAGACCACCGGTACCAGTGTCGCCAGTTCCGCCAGGTCCGCCACGCGCTCACCATTGCGCAGCGCCCGCCAGCTCGAACGTGCCCGTTCGAAACCCAGTCGATCCTGACGGCCATCGGTATCGATCTCGGCATAGACCTGCAAGGCTGCACTGCCCCGCGCAATGACCGCCTCATGCCCGCCGAAACGGAAACTACGACCCGAACCCAACAGATACAGCGCTTCCAGCACGCTGGTCTTGCCGGCGCCATTGCCGCCCAGGAGCAGATTCAGACCCCGCCCAGGCGCCAGTTCGACCTCCCGCAGACAACGTAATCCGGCGATGGTCAGACGCGTCAGATGCACCCGTACGCTCCAATGAAAACGGGGCCGCATAAACGGCCCCGCCGGGAAGACACGATCGCGCTCACCCCTGGATCACAGCCGCAGCGGCATCACCACATGGCGCGTGGTGTCGTCGATCGGCGATTCCACCAGCGCGCTGCTGGCGCCATCGCGCAAACGAATCCGAACCCGCTCACCATCGACAGCACTCAGTGCATCCAGCAGATAATTGACGTTGAAACCGACGCCGAGCTGGTCCACCGTGGTCTCGGCTTCAATCTCCTCCATCGCTTCTTCCTGCTCGGGATTGTGCGCAATCACCCGCAGGACCCCAGGCGATACCTCAATCTTGACACCCCGGTATTTCTCGTTCGACAGAATGGCCGCTCGCGACAAGGCCTGACGAATCGCATCACGGTCGACCAGGATGATCTTGTCGGCACCGAGCGGAATCACCGCCTCGTAATCCGGGAAGCGGCCATCGATCAGTTTCGAGACGACGATGCTGTCGGACAGACGGGCCCGGATATGATTCTTGGAGAAAGCCAGTTCCAGTGGCGCCTCGCCACCCTCCAGCAAACGCTGCAGCTCCAGAATGCCCTTGCGCGGCACGATCACCTGACGCCGGATCTCGCCCTCGGCCACGCCAGCCGTCTCCGCCAGCGCCAGCCGGTGACCGTCGGTTGCCACCGTGCGCAAGCCATTGCTGCGAACCTCGACCAGCAAGCCATTGAGGTAATAGCGCACATCCTGCACTGCCATGGCGAAAGCGCTGCGCTCAAGCAGCTTCTTGAAACCGCCCTGATCGATTTCGATGCGTTCCTGGATATCACCCGATTCGGTGGCCGGGAACTCGCTGGCCGGCAGGGTGGCCAGCGTATAGCGCGAACGCCCAGAGCTCAGCTTGACTCGCTCGCCCTCCTGTTTCAGATCGATCTTGGATCCATCTGGCAGCGCGCGGACAATATCGAACAGCTTGCGGGCCGGGATCGTCACTTCCCCCGCCTCTGCGCCGTCCACCGCCATTCTTGCCGACAGTTCGACTTCCAGATCGGTCGTGGTGAAACTGGCGTTGTCACCCTCGACCCGGATCAGCACATTGGCGAGTACCGGTAGCGTTTGCCGTCTTTCCACCACGCCAACCACTTGCTGCAAGGGACGCAACAAAGCCTCTCGTTGGACGCTAAATCGCATGATGCCAAGCTCCTAAGCTTCTAAGTCTTTTTAAAGCAGTAGAACATGTTGATGATGATGATCAGCCGTTCTGCCTGTGCAAATCTTTCAACGTCTTGTTTTTACGAATAATCTTCTGACAATTGGGTCGGGATGAACTGGGCTGGGAGCTGGGGACCAAATGTGGATAACTTTTCTGTCCCCGCCACTCCCGGACTTGTCCACAGCTTGCGCACGGTTTCTTCTGGTCGTGTTGTCATACGCTCAACATCCGCACCAGCTTGTCCCAGTCATCCCGCATTCGTGAATCGGTGTCTACCAGTTCACGCACGACTTTGCACGCATGCAGCACGGTGGTGTGATCGCGTCCACCGAAGGCCTGACCGATCTCCGGCAGGCTGTGGGCAGTCAGATCCTTGGCCAGCGCCATCGCCATCTGCCGAGGCCGTACCAGCGAGCGCGTGCGTTTCTTGCCGAGCAGATCACTGAGCGGGATGCGATGGTAGTCGGACACCGTCTTCTGGATGTTCGACAGCGAGATCTGCTGTTCGTGCGGACGCAGTACATCGCGCAGCGTCGATTGCGCGAAGGCCAGATCGACATCGACCTTGCCGAGCAGATTCGCGTGCGCATGCAGCGTGTTCAGCGCGCCCTCGAGCTCGCGCACATTGGAGCGCATGCGCCTGCCGATGTAGGCCGCCACTTCCTCGTTCAGATCCATGCCGGCCGCCGCGGCCTTGGATAGCAGGATGGCCACCCGGGTTTCGAAATCCGGTGGATCCACGGCCACGCTGATGCCCCAGCCGAAACGCGACTTCAGCCGCGGCTCCAGCTTGTCGACCTCCTTGGGATATCGGTCGCAGGTCATGATGATCTGCTGCTTGGCGTCGTAGAGGGCATTGAACAGATGGAAGAACTCTTCCTGGGTGCGATCCTTTCCGGCCAGAAACTGGATGTCGTCGATCAGCAGCGCGTCTACCGAGCGATAACTGCGCTTGAACTGGTCCATCTTGTTCTGCTGCAGCGCATGGATCATGGCCCGGATGAATTCCTCCGAGCGCACGTAGAGCACCTTGGCCCGCGGATTGTTGCGCAGGATCAAGTTGCCGGCCGCATGCAACAGATGGGTCTTGCCCAGGCCCGTGCCGCCGTAGAGCAGGAAGGGGTTGTAGGCCTGCCCCGGCTTCAGCGCCACCTGCAGCGCGGTGGCACGCGCCAGCTGGTTGGACTTGCCCTCGACAAAATTGTCGAACTGGTATCGAGTATCGAGCTTGCCGTCAAAGCGAACATCGAGTTCCGCTGGTCGTTCGCTCGCCTTGGCCGGCGCTGGCGGTGCATCCCCGGTTCCGAGCTCCACGGACACTTCGCCGACGGCCGGATCGAGCTCGGCCATCAACTCACGCAGGCGCGGCAAATAATCACGGCGTACACGGTCAGCGACGAAGCCATTGGGTGCCAGCAGAATCAGATTGCCGCCGCGCATGCGCGCCTGCATGGGCTTCAACCAGGTCTGCACGTCTTCTGCAACCAGTTCGGTACTGAGGCGATCGAGTGCTCGCTTCCAAGCCTTGTGCATGATCCGATTGATTTCTTGCGGGCACCGCGCCCAGGGCGCCAGGGTCATGGAGGATAGCCGTCTTGGCCGATGCCGTCGCGTGCGGGCGCCGCAGAACTCACCGGGCCTGTTCAGTGCCCGCAGCCGGGCCCAATTCGACGCCCCGGCTGGGTCTGGAACAAGAAGCGGGACGCGAAGGACGCGAAGGAGAAGCAGAAAGGTCGCGAAGGGAAAGATGTCAGGGCTGCAATCCATTTCGCGTGGTTTCGGGTTTTCCCTGGCGAACTTCGCGTCCTGCTCTTTGCCACGGAATGCCTGGCGACAGTCGTCGCCATCACGGACATGGGCGCCAGGCGACGATGGCACATCAGAAACTGCTCTCCTTCGCGACCTTTCTGCTCCTTCTTCGCGTCCTTCGCGTCCTGCTCTTTGCCAAGGAATACCCAGCGACAGTCGTCGCCATCACGGACATGGGCGCCAGGCGACGATGGCAATTCAGAAACGGCTCTCCTTCGCGACCTTGCTGCTCTTTCTTCGCGTCCTGCTCTTCCCCCGGATTGCCTAGCGGCAGTCGCCGCCATCACGGACATGAGCGAGGAAGCCCTGCAGGCTGATGTCCGCGCTGTCGGGTATGGAATCCCGCAGCAGATCCAGGGTCACGAAGCGATCAATACGGAAGCTGCGGTAGTCCTGGCGCAGTTCGCACCAGGCGGCGAGCGTCCAGACCTTGCCCCAGTAGAACAGGCCCAGGGGCCACAGCACGCGGCTGGTGACGGCCTCCTTGCCATCCAGATACTCGGCGGCCATGCGGCGGCGCTCCTTCATGCCGCGGCGCGCCACCGACAGCGCTCGACGGGTGCGCGGATCATGGCTGAAAGCCAAGACTTCCATGCCCGCAGCCTTGAGCTCTGGCCGCAGGCGCTGCGGCAGCACCGCATCGATCTTGCTCAACACCCGATCGGCGGCGGCGCGCAGATCCTCATCCGCGTAGGCCGAGACCCAGGCCGCGCCGAGGGCCAGCGCTTCGAGCTCATCGCGCTCGAACATCAGCGGCGGCACCTGATAGCCGGCACGCAGCGAGTAGCCGATGCCGGCAGCACCTTCCACCGGCGTGCCTTGCGCGGCCAGATCGGCGACATCGCGATAGACCGTGCGCTCGGACACGCCGAGGCGCTCTCCCAGCTGCTTGGCCGTACGCACGCGGCCGCGACCGAGTTCAAGCAGCAGTTGAAACAGGCGATCGCCGCGGCGCATCAGCGCAGCCCGTCGGCGCTGTCATCGGCATTGCCGTACAGCGCCTTGCGCTCGGCCGTGTAGTGCCACCAGGGTTGCAGCGGGTCGCCGCCGGCCTGGCGGGTCAGGCCGATCAGCACATCGAGCACACACGGATCCTGGCGGCTGCCGCTGCGGTGCTCCAGTTCCCGAAACAGCTGCAAGGGATCGCGGCCGCGCAGATCGCGCGGATGAACAAGCCCAAGTAGTCGCAGATCGCCGGCGGTCGCCGGACCGACATTGGGCAACTCCTCGAAGCGGGTCGCCTGGGTGAATTCCGACACCTTGTTGTTGGAATAACGTGTCTTCCCTTTCATCGACCTGACTCCTCTCCGACCCGATGCAGCTTACTGCCATCCTGCTGCCATTCACGAGTGCCCCAGCGAATGGCCACTGACAGAGGGTTGGCAGCAGGGGGCAGGGGGCAGGGGACCCACGTCGCCGCATGGTCAGATCAGGCGTCGAGCTTGGCCCCCCTGCCCCCTGCCCCTTCTTTGCTAGGTCGATAGATCAATCGGATACCGTATGTTTGGTGCGAGCACGCGCTGCCCGCAGCGGGCGCGCTAGCATTGCGGGCTTGCCCAGCGACTCAAACCCAAACCATGAACCAGCTCGACCAACTCAAGGCCTGCACCGTGGTGGTGGCCGATACCGGCAATTTCAAACAGCTGGCGCAGTTTGCGCCGCGCGATGCAACCACCAATCCCTCCCTGATCCTCAAAGCCGTGTTGCAGCCCGAATACGCACCCCTGCTGGCGGAAACCGTGGCGGCGCACTCGGGTCTGGCCCACGAGCACATCGTCGATCAGGTGCTGGTGCGCTTCGGGCTGGAGATACTCAAGGTAGTCCCAGGCCGGGTCAGTACCGAAGTCGATGCCCGCCTGTCCTTCGATACGCTGGCGACCGTTGCCCGAGCGCGTCGTTTGATTGACCTTTACCAGCAGGCCGGCATCGGCCGCGAACGGGTGCTGATCAAGATCGCCGCCACCTGGGAAGGCATCCAGGCCGCCAAGGTACTGGAACGCGAGGGCATCCACTGCAATCTGACGCTGCTCTTCGCCTTCTGCCAGGCGGTCGCCTGCGGCAGCGTCGGCGTGCGCCTGATCTCACCCTTCGTCGGCCGCATCTACGACTGGTACAAGAAGTCCGCAGGCAGCGCCTGGGACGAGAGCGCCAGCGCCGGTGTCAACGATCCGGGCGTGCGCTCGGTGGCGCAGATCTGGACCTATTTCAAACGCTTCGGGATCGCCACCGAGGTCATGGGCGCCAGCTTCCGCAACATCGGCCAGATCCAGGCGCTGGCCGGTTGCGATCTGCTGACCATCAGCCCCGAACTGCTGGCGCAATTGCAGACCCTGTCGGCCCCGTTGCCGCGGGCTCTCGACGTTGAGGCTGCCCGTGCCGCTGAGCTGGACGAAGTCCATTTTGACGAAGCCGGCTTCCGCTACGCGCTGAACGCCGACGCCATGGCTACCGAAAAACTGGCCGAAGGTATCCGCGCCTTCGCTGCCGATGCCGGCAAGCTCGATACCATGATCGAGACTCTGCTGAGAAAGTAGCTCTGTGATTCGGGTGAGTCCGATGCTTGGGATTCACGCGGAGACGCGGAGGTCGCGCAGAAGGGCACAGCGCCCGTCGTGACTGATCGGGCCGGATGACGGCAAGCATGCGGCGCCCGGCACGCGCTGGCCTGTAGGAGCGACCTCGCGTCGCGACCGGCAAGTCGCAGATCCGCAGCCGCGGTCGCGCCGCAAGGGCGCTCCTACCGGTGAACAAAGCCGGCATCGCGCTGCGGAGCCACTTGGACTCATGATCAAGCACAGCCGCGCGTCCCCCAGCAAGAAACTCGCTTCGAGCCTACCCGCGCCAATTGGCGTGGCTGTCCCAGAATTCCACGCTGCGACGGTAGGCGGCGCGATCCAGCGGCACGCCCGAGCCGCCCTCTTCCACCCCGAGGGCATTGCGCATCATCGTGATCGGCGCCATCGGAATTTCCTCCGGCTCGGCGCTGTAGAGACAGCCGACCACGCCCCACTCGGTGTCGATGTCGGTGCCCTCTTTCGCCAGCTGCTCGCGGTCGTAGAGGATCACGATCAGATACGCCGCCACCGGGGGTTCCAGGCCTTCGAACCAGCGCACCAGCACCGGCAGCTCATCCCGGGTCCGGGCCTCGTAGGCGCTGCGCAGCAGATGCCGGTTGTCCTCGGTGATCGGTACCGCAAAGCAGCGCGTCGAGGTCCAGTTGCGGTAGACATGAAGCTGGCAGAAGGGCGCGTAGCCAGGCAGCACCTTGACCGGCTGCAGTTCGTTGAGCCGCTGTTCGAACTCGTCGGCGCTGCAGTCCTGAATGGTGTTGCGGCGCGGCTCGCGCGGAAACAAGCGGGTGCGGGCGAAGGCAGTCAAGGTGATCGACATCGGACAGATCAAGGCTAGCGGCAGACACCCCATTCTGCGACAGAACGGTGCCTGCCGTGGCACATCACGGGCCGTGTCCAGGGAGCGGCTTTCGCCAAATACACCGCAAGCACCTGAATCAGTAAATCTTCCGCAAAGCACACAAAGCAGAGCGTCTCGAAGATGTCGGCTGGCGATGTCGCCAGAGATCGCGGTTCAGCGGGCCCAGCCCAGAATCGCGCCCTGAGAAGCACTGGATTGCTTCGCTACGCGCTCCATGAACTGCATTCCAGCGCCGGGCACCGGGGTATCGAGTCGCTGCTGTGGAGGGCGCCGCGCTGCGGCGCCGCTTTGCGCTGAGCGGAGATCAAGAGCGGCCGCGCAGGCGCCCGTCCCTCCTCAAGGCCGCTTCGTTCCTGCCAGGGTTCATGGCCCATGGGCAGTTTCAGGTCAACGCGGCGGCAGCAGAAACTGCATCGGCACCTGCAGTCGTGCCGACCAGGCATTCTCGCTGTGATCGGTACCGGGGTAGTACAGCGTGAGCCAGTTGCTGCGGTCGTAGCCGTGGCGGCGCATCAAGGCATCGGCGCGCTGCTGCAGTGGCGGGTACCAGGCGTCCAGTGTCTGATCACCGTGGTCGAAATAGATCCGATGTGTGGCTGGCGAGGGTAGCTGCGCGTCGAAATAAGCGAAGAAAGCCTGCTGCACCTCGGTATCGTCGCCCACCAGCGTGCCCACCCAATGCGTGGACAGACAGGCCGCCGCGCCGAAGACCTCGGGGTATTCGGACACTGCGTACAGCGAGATCAGGCCACCCATGCTCGAACCCATCACCACGGTGTTGGCCGGCGAGCCATCCACCGCATAGCGGGCATCGATGCGCGGCTTCACTTCGGTGACCAGGAAGCGCAGATAGTCGTCCGAATCCACCGGCCGCCCGAACAGCAACTCGTCGCCGCGATCGATTCGGTAGAGCTCGGCTTGCTTGGCGACGCTCAGGCGCTCGAAGGCTTTCTCCGGATACAGCTCCGAGTGGCGCATCGCCGGAATGTTCCAGACGCCGACGATGATGAAAGGCCGGGTCTTGCCGCTGCGGATCAGCTCACTGGCCACCTCGTCGGCCCGCCATTCCTGACCGTTCCACGTGTGGGCGCCGTCGAACAGCATCTGGCCATCGTGCATGTAGAGCACCGCATAGGGCGCCGCCGACGGATAGCCCGGCGGCAGCCAGACGTCCACCGGTCGCGACGGAATCAGATCGGACTCGATCGGATCGAGGCGCTCGATGCGGCCGCTGCTGACCTGTGGCAAGGGCTGCGCCGCGGCCATGGCCCAGACGGTGCAGCCAATCAGCAGCCAGAACCCTTTCATGCTTGTGCCTCCGTACATGCCCGAGATGATTGTACGAGACCTTGCGTGCGTGATCCCCATCCGAGCCGCGGGAGTAGCTCCGATACGACGCACGGGCGATGAACCCGGTGCCGGCTCGAAGCGGCTTTGAGGAGGGACGCGCGCCGGCGCGCACGCTTCTGATTTTTGGCACCTGCAAAGCGGCGCCGCAGCAAGGCGCCTGCGCGACGCCTCTGTCGCTCGCCACCGCGATGCCACAGAATCACGCGGCACGCATCCCGATGTCATCCACCCAAGCACTCACCGATGTTCAACCCCGACCCCGATATCCGCGAGATTCCGATCACACCCGGCCAGCGCTGTTACGTGATCGACCACGTGTTGCAGGATCCGCAGGCCTGGGTCGATCGTGCCTGTCAGCATCGCGACGATTTCGAAATGACCGGCCACAACGCCTACCCGGGCGTGGAACTGCGCATGCCGGATCTGATCTCCGAGCGCCTGGGCGAGTACTTCGCCCAGCATGTCCGCAGCCGCCTCGGCGCCCGCCGCACCGAGCGCGTGCACAGCCGCCTTGCTCTGGTCACGCTCCAGCCCGAGCAGTTGCAGCCGCGGCAGTGGATCTGCCACCGTGACCGCATGGGTCTGGGCGATCACTACCGCATCGGCGCGTCGGTGCTGTACCTGTTCAAGGATCCGGCGCTGGGCGGCACCAATTTCTTCGTGCCGCGGCGACCGCAGGCCGAGATCGATCTGCTGGTGCATGAGTCGGGCACCTTGACGGCCACCGCGTTCGCCGACAAGTACGGCGTGGCGCCGGGCTATCTGACCGAGTCCAACGCCTGGTTCGAGAAGGTTCAGAGCGTGGCGCCGGCCTGGAATCGCATGATCTTCTACGACGGCAACCTGTTTCACTGCAGCGACATTCCCGCACCGCAACGCCTCAGCGCCGACCCCGCCCTTGGCCGACTGACCTTGAACGGCTTCTTCACCTGTACCCGGCGGGCGGGGTAGCCGCGAGGGCGCGACGGAAAGACCATGCTCTTGTAGGTCCAGACAAGTCTGGACCTACAAGAGCCAGGAGCCCGTAGCCTTGCCCGTGCCCGTGCCCGTGCCCCGTGCCCCGTGCCCCGTGCCCCGTGCCCTCCTGCCCTCGTGCCCTCGCCTCGTGCCCGCCCCGATTCAGCCCGCAGCCAGACTCGGCGTGGTCAGATCAAGACTGCAAGCTGATTCCCGATCCCAACGAGGTGAGGAAGGTATGCGCCAGATTCTGATCGCTGCTGTGTGTGCGTTATCGCTGCTGCCGATAGGGGCCCTGGCCTCGGTGGATTTGCACCCCACGCCGGAAACCGCTGCCAGCGAGCTGCCGGACAGCCGCCCCACCGATTCGCGGCTGAAGATGATCGAGGCGCTGCGACGCAATGATGCCGCCGCCTATCTGGAGAGCATCGATCCCGCCGCGCTGCAGGCCTTGCTGAGCGAGGACCTGGGCCTGAGTCCGGCCGAGGTCGCCGACAAGATTGCCGAAGGTCCGCAATCGGACAGTGAACAGGAATTCATCGATACCTGGACTTTGTTGCGGCAACCCGACGGTGTCGCTCGCACCAGCGCGCTGTGGTATCCGAGCTGGCAAGCCTACGTGCCGCAGGCGTTGGCCAGCGCCCAGATGGGTCTGGTCGCCCTCGGTGAACACGTCGCCAGCAGCACCAGCCTGAGCCCGCTGGAGCGCATGCAGCTGACCGAGTTGCAGTGGGCGCTGACCGGCTGGATGTCCCGCACCGATTTTTCCGACCGCAAGCACTTCGAGCAGGTGCTCACGCTGGCCCGCGACTGGGTGCTGGCCAGCGGCGCCGCGCACCCGCTGGAACTGACCTTGTCAGGCCCTGAAAAGCGCTTGCGACTGGCTGACATGGCGCTGCGCTCGGCCAAGCAGGCGGTGGCCATCTACGGGCTCGATGCCGACCAGATCCTGGCCAGTGTGCGCATGGCTGAGCAGCCTATCGATGCCAGAACCACCCTGGTGCGCACCTCCCTGACCCTCTTCGACGCGCCGATCAGCTTCGAGGAAAAGCTGGTCTGGTTCGAAGGACAGTGGCGCGACGCCGACATCTATGGTCACCGACTTGAAGAGGACTACGACCCGGCGGTCGAGGCGGAGGCCGCGGCCTCGGTCGAGTCGGCGTTGGGCGAGGATCCGGTGTTCGACGAAACGCCGCCTCCAGAGCGCATCGACAAACCCGGCTGTCACGCCAATTGATTCCCCCCGGGTGCGTCGTGCCCGATCGTAGGAGCGACCTCGCGTCGCGACCAGGTGCGTTGCGCCCGTTCGTAGGAGCGACCTCGTGTCGCGACCAGGTGCGTTGCGCCCGTTCGTAGGAGCGACCTCGTGTCGCGACCGCGAAAACCGGAACTTGCGCTGAGCTGATGCCAGGAGCAGGACGCAGAGAACGCAAAGGAAAAGCAGAGAGATTGCGGAGAAAGTCCAAAAGCCCCTCTCGATCAGCGCTTCTCCGTGTTCTCAGCGCCTCTCTGCGTTCTCCGCGTTGAGGATCTTCTCCTGCATGACCTGGAACCTGTTTCGGCGCAAGGCTCCGAGGGCAGCGGTCGCGCCGCAAGGGCGCTCCTACGGAAAGCAGCGGTCGCGCACGTGCGCAGCGCTGCGTGTGATCAGTTTCCCCGGGTGCGCGTGCCGCTTGCGGGGCTACGCGGCGCTGCATTCGATTGCATCGCTGGCCGCTGTGCCCCGATGGGGCGGCGGCTGTCCTAACATCGGCCAACCGGCTGGGAGGCAGGATGGATGATGGGCAATCGATGGGGGGCGCTGACTGGCGTCTTGATGCTGGGTCTGGCGGGTTGTCAGCAAGCGCCGCCGCCGCGGAGCGCGCTGGCCGAGCCTGAACCCCAGGCGCCGACCGCGCCCATTGAGCTGCCGGCCATCACCGGCAAGCCGGTGGTCTATCAGGTGTTCACGCGCCTGCATGGCAATCGGATCACGAGGAACAAAGCCTGGGGCACCATTGCTGACAACGGCGTCGGCAAGTTTGCCGATTTCGATGCCACGGCGCTGGCCAGCATCAAGGCGCTGGGCACCACCCATCTGTGGTTCACCGGGGTGCCGCGGCATGCCTCGGTGGGCGACTACTCGAACTACGGCATTCCGGCCGACGATCCGGACGTGGTCAAGGGCCGCGCCGGCTCGCCGTATGCGATCACCGACTATTTTGATGTCGATCCCGATCTGGCAACGGACCCGGCCCGGCGGCTGGCCGAGTTCCAGGCGCTGATCGCGCGCACCCATGCTGCCGGCATGCGCGTGGTCATCGATATCGTGCCCAACCACGTGGCGCGCGGCTATCGCTCGATCGCCAAGCCGGCGGGCATCGAGGACTTCGGCGCCGCGGATGATTCCAGCGTCGAATACGCCCGCGACAACAACTTCTACTATGTACCGGGTCAGCCTTTCCGTGTGCCCGAGTGGCCGGCCGACTATCGCCCGCTCGGCGGCGAGGCCCATCCGCTGGTCGATGGTCTATTCGACGAGAATCCGGCCAAATGGACCGGCAACGGCTCTCGCGCCGCGCAGCCGAAATTCGATGACTGGTACGAGACGGTCAAGATCAACTTCGGCGTGCGTCCGGATGGCAGCCATGATTTCGATGCGCTGCCGCCCGACTATGCGCAGCGCGACATCGCCGACCATTACGCCTACTGGGAAGGGCGCTCGGTGCCCTCGTCTTGGATCAAGTTCCGGCAGATCGCCGAGTACTGGCAGGCCATGGGCGTGGACGGCTTCCGCTATGACATGGCCGAGATGGTGCCGGTGGAGTTCTGGAGCTATCTGAATTCGGCGATCAAGCGCCGCAATCCCGAGGCCTTCCTGCTGGCCGAGGTCTACAACCCGGCCGAGTACCGCAACTATCTGCGCCTGGGGCGCATGGACTATCTCTACGACAAGGTCGATTTCTACGACAGCCTGAAGTTGGTCATGCAGGATCGGGGCGGCACCGATGTGCTGGCCGAGATCCAGGACCGTTTCGTCGATATCGATCAGCATCTGCTGCACTTTCTGGAAAACCATGACGAGCAGCGCATCGCCAGTCCGCAGTTCGCCGGCAACGCCGAGATCGGGCGCCCGGCGATGCTGGTTTCGGCCACCATCAATCGTGGCCCGGCGATGCTCTATTTCGCTCAGGAGCTGGGCGAACCTGGCGCCGGCGATGCCGGTTTCGGCAAGGCCAGCCGGACCACGATCTTCGATTACTGGGGCGTACCGAGCCAGCAGCGCTGGAACAACCAGGGTGCCTTCGACGGTGGCGCGTCCACTCCGGACGAACGCAGCCTGCGCGATTACCACGCCCGGCTGCTGAGCTTCGTGGCCGACAGCCCGGCCATGCGCGGTGCCTACGCCGAGATCCACCGGGTCAATCGTGCGCTGACGCCGGGCTACGATGATCGGCTGTTCGCCTTTGCCCGCTGGAGCCCCGAGCAGCGCCTGCTGGTCATCGCCAACTTCCGCAGCGATCGCAGCTACGAGCTCAATCTGGAGATTCCCCTGGACATCGTCGCCAACTGGCATCTGGACAGCGGCACGCACACGCTGGTCGAACAACTGGGCAGCGGATTGAACGTGCCGCTGGTGGTATCGCCGACGGGAGCCTCGCTGCCGATCACCCTGCCGCCGCTGGCGGCCTATCTGTTTGAGGTGCAGCCATGAGCCGGCCATCGATCGCCCGTAGGCACGTCGGTCGAATCGAAGCCTCGTGCCAGATCACGTCACGTAGCCCGCTGCGCGGCCAACGTGACCTACATTCAATCGACTCCCAACGAAACCGATGGCAAGGCTCCGCCACCGCCGACGTAGATCATGTTGTCCCGCAGGAACTACGTGACATCGGCCGCGAGCACCTGGCCCGATGGGCGTCCCACCTTCGCTACGTGGCTGCGCTGCTCCTGCTGCTGCTGTCGGTCTCCGCGGCCGCCGCCGACTATCTGAGCCACCAGCAATCCGGCAACCGCCTCGACATCCAGACCAGCGAGGGCGCGCTCACGCTGACCTTTCAGCAAGCTGGGGCCATTGAAGCCCACTACCAACCGAAAGGCGTCAAGCAGCTGCCGTCCTACAGCATCGCCGCAGCGCCACCGCCACTGACCACGGCGATGACCGAGAGCGCCGGCCAGCTGGTCTTTGCCAGCACCGAGCTGGAGGCGCGCATCGACAAGTCACCGCTGCGCATCCGCTACTACCGCAAGGGCCAGCTGCTGCTGGCCGAAGAGCAGGGCGCCTACGCCTTCGAAACCGTGCGCGGCTTCCGTTTCCATCTGGATCCGGACGAAAAGCTGATGGGCGCCGGCGAGCGTGTGCTCGGCATGAACCGGCGCGGCCATCGGCTGCCGCTCTACAACAAGCCGCACTACGGCTACACCACCGAATCCGAGCAGATGTATTTCAGCCTGCCGGCGGTGATGTCCAGCCACAAGTACCTGCTGCTCTTCGACAACTCCGCCAGCGGCACGGTCGATCTGGGCAAGACCGATCCGGACATTCTCGAATTCCAGGCGGTGGCCGGGCGCCTCAGCTATCTGGTGTTTGCCGGTGACAGCTACCCCGAGCTGATCCACAACTATGTGCGCGTCACCGGCACCCAGCCGCTGCCGCCGCGCTGGGCCTTCGGCAACTACGCCTCGCGTTTTGGCTATCGCAGCGAGGCCGAGGTGCGCGAGGTGGTGGCGAAATTCCAGCAGGCCGATATCCCGCTGGATGCAGTGGTCATCGATCTGTACTGGTTCGGCAAGGACATCCAGGGCCATCTGGGCAAGCTCGACTGGGACCGCGAGACCTTCCCCAATGCAGAGCAGATGCTGGCTGACCTACGCGCGCAGGGCATCAAGACCATCCTCGTCACCGAGCCTTTCATCCTGACCACATCCACGCGCTGGCAAGAGGCCGTCGAGGCCGGGGTGCTGGCGCTGAACGTGGCCGGCCAGCCCAAGACCTACGATTTCTATTTCGGCAACACCGGGCTGATCGATGTGTTCAAGCCGGAGGCCGCGAGCTGGTTCTGGAACATCTACGCTGGCTTGATGCGCCAGGGCGTGGCTGGCTGGTGGGGAGACCTTGGTGAACCCGAAGTGCATCCGGCCGACACCATCCACGTCAACGGCACCGCCGAGGAAGTGCATAACGCCTACGGCCACACCTGGGCCAAGCTGCTGTACGAGAACCATGTGGCCACCTATCCCGATCGCCGTCCCTTCATCATGATGCGTGCCGGTGCGCCGGGCTCGCAGCGCTTTGGGATGATTCCGTGGACCGGTGATGTCGAGCGCAGCTGGGGCGGCCTGAAGCCACAGGTGGAACTGGCCCTGCAGATGAGCCTGCTCGGCATGGCCTATACCCATTCGGATCTGGGCGGATTCGCTGGCGGCGAGAGTTTCGACGCCGATCTCTACCTGCGCTGGCTGCAATACGGCGTGTTCCAGCCGGTGTTCCGACCGCACGCGCAGGATCACATCGCCTCCGAGCCGGTATTCCACGACCCGCAGACCGTGGCGCTGGCGCGCGACGCCATCCGTCTGCGCTATCGACTGCTGCCTTACCTGTACACGCTGGCCTGGGAGAACAGCCGCACCGGCATGCCGCTGATGCGTCCGTTGTTCTTTGGCGACGAGGCCGATGCCAGCCTGATCGAGCGCAGTGATGCCTACTACTGGGGCGACGCCTTTCTGGTGGCGCCGATCACCGATCCGGGACAGATGAGCAAGACGGTGGAGCTGCCCAAGGGCGTGTGGTTCGACTTCTGGTCGGACGCGCGCCACGAGGGCGGGCAGGCCGCAAGCATTGCGGTGTCCTCGGCCACCATCCCGGTGCTGGTACGGGCCGGTGCCTTCATTCCCATGGTGGCGCCCTTCGCCCACACCGAGCAGTACACGACCGAACGCCTGGAGCTGCACTACTACGCAGACGCCAGCGTCAGCAGCGCCAGCGGCCGGATGTACGATGACGATGGCCACAGTCGATTGGCGCCGGACAATGGCCACAACGAGGTGCTGGAGTTTTCGGCCAGGCAGCAGGATGGCGGCCTGACCATCGAACTCAAGCGCGAAGGCGGCGACTACGCCGGCAAGCCCGCCGTTCGGCAGATGGAGCTGGTGGTGCATGGCTGGAAGAGCGCACCGCAGGCGCTGAGCGTGGACCAGCAGGCCGTGGCGCTGGGCAATGAATCCGATTGGCAATCCGGCAAGTCAGCCGCCTGGCACGACAGCGCCAGCGGGCAGCTGCATCTGCGCTTCCCCTGGGCCGCGCAGCCGATTCGGGTGGAGCTGCGCTAGCCCATAGGAGCGACCTCGCGTCGCGACCGGCACGCCGTACGTCCGTCACAGCGGTCGCGCCGCGAGGGCGCTCCTACTGCCAGCGACCAGAGCGGCCGCGCAGGCGCGCGGCCCTCCTCGAAGCCGCTCCGGTTTGACAAGGTCGTTGATGGCCGGTGCGCGGTCTCAGCGATTGATCACTTCCCGGTGCATCGGCGCCAGCTTGGCCAGCAGCTTGTTCTGGTGGCGGGTGGCAATGCCGCGGCGGTCCATGGCGATCTGCAGGTCTTCGACCAGGATGTTGAAATCGGCATGGCGCACTTCCATGCCCGCATGGGCCTCGACCATGTCCATGCCGGTGTATTCGCAATCGCCGCCCAGTATCACGCAGACCTGCTCGGCCAGCTTGTCCTTGACCCGCTGCTGATCGACGTTCTCGAAGAAGGGACGCATGCGCGGATCCTCAAGCAGGATGACCATGAAGTCATCCATCAGCGCGGTGATGCCGGCCTTGCCGCCGAAGGCTTCAAAGACCGGCCGCAGCTCTGGATGGGCAGGCGCCGGGTTCGGAATCTCTGCGCTGCTGCTGTTCTCGGCCCAGCTCGGCGTCGCGCTGAACGTGAGCGCGAAGACGAGCGCGGCCAGCGTCGGGAGATGCTTGTGCATGTTCATGATCTTTCCTCAGAAACCCACTTGGACGGAGAGATAGGCACCGCTCTGGTCGGCGACAACGACGTTACCCAGATCGACGTAGGCCAGCGTCACCGAGACATGGCGCGTCGGCGCCCAGGCCAGGAACACATCCCACCAGAGGTCTTCCTTGGCGACGCCCAGCTGATCGGGCTTGGTGCGGAACTCGGCGCCCAGGGCCAGCTGTCGGGTCAGCAGATACGCGGCGGAGCCTTCCCATTCGAAACTGCCGGAACTGCGATCGCCGCCGAAGCCGAGGATGCCGATCTGGTTGGCCTCGGTGTAGCGCAGCGTGCCGCTGAGCAGCAAACTCTGTTCCAGGAAGATCTTCGTGGCCGACAGATAAACGTCGGTGCCGGAATCGTCTTCTGCGCCGACGGCGCGCACGATCGCACCCTGCTGGTTGCGCTTGTGCTGAATGCCGATTGCAATCTGCGGCAGCCAGCTGTCCTGCTCCAGCACCGCATCGCCGACCAGCTTCAGCTTGGCGCCGAAGATGTCCTGTTCGAACTGGAAGCCGCGACCGAGACCGAGCGCGGCGCCCACGTCCTGGGTATCGAAGGACTGTCGGGCGTAGCTGAGTTCCAGGCGATCATAGAAGCCGACCATCACCCCATAGGCGTCGAGCGCGTAATCGTCGACATCGACCCGGGTGTAGAAGGCGTTGGCGCCGATCTGGTCACGCGAACCGTAGCCGCCGATCAGCGCCCACGGCGTGAGTCCACCGCCGCCCGCGCCCTCGATCTGGGTGACGCCGCCGGTCAGCAGCAATTTGCCGCCGGTGCCTGGCGAATAGGCGTCGTCAGGGTTCTGCGCCGAAGCCGCATTCACTTGGGCCAGAGACAGCAGCATGGCCGCTGCCAGCGCGCCGCAGCGCCGATTCAATCTGTACATGGAAGAACTCCGATGGGGTGGATGGTTGAGCGCCTCAGGGCGCACCCAGGCGCAACATCAGGCTGTCAAAAGCCGCTGCAAAGCGTCCGCGCCGGCCGCGGGGCCAGGCCGGTGCGCGCAGGTGGAAATCGCCCAGGGCGGCGCGTTCGAGCAGATCGCAGGCGTTGTCCATCGGGTCCAGTACCCGTTGCCGGAACAGGATCACCAGCACCATCCAGGCCAGGGACAACACGGCACCGAGGCCCAGCAGCCAGTTCGTGGCCCTGTCGTCCTCGCCCACGATCAGCGGCGCCCAGCGCAGCTCGGCGGTGGCTTCATCCGCGAAAAGTGGCCGCACCATGGTTTCGCTGGCCTTTCCGAGCAGCTCTGGCGCGGACTGCAGCAGGCTGCCCTGCGGATCACTGCTGGCATAGACGCTGACTTCCACCGGGGCCAGCCTTGCCAGTGCGGCAACAAAATCGGCGCCGATTTCGTTGGCGGCAAAAAGGTAGGCGTCGACATTGCCGGCGCGCACGATCGGCTGGATTGACGCCAGGTACAGCCGACGCTCGTCCAGCACCAGACCGGTGGCTGCCTCGTGGCTATCGCGGGCCTGCCGGAACAAGGGATGGCGGGCCGGGCTGCTGCCGCCGTCGGTCCAGGGGCGGGTGCCGGCGATCCAGCGGCCATCGACGGCGATGACACCCACCAGATCCAGCCCCAGCTGCGAGCGTCGCTCGGCGAGCACGTCGCTGATCGAGGCCGCATCCACATTCTCGCCCGGTATCGAGCCCTGCTGAAGGGCATCGACCACATAGGCCATGGTCGCACCATCCGCTGCCAGCAGGTCGGCGCGCAGTCGCAGCTGCGAGCGGGCGTTGACTTCGAGCTGATCCTGGGCCGTCTGCAGAAGCTGCGCTGCGCGGTCCTCATCCGTCTGCCGTTGCAGGGACTGCAGTTGAGCCGCGATCAGCCAGCAGGCACCCATCAACAGCGCAGCCCCGGCGAGCCCGATCAACCAGTGGGAAATTCCTTTCATGCCTGATCGTCCTCAGCCGCCGACACGGGGCTTGGTCAGGAGCAGCTTGCGGTCGACATTGCCGCGCTCGGTGACGGCAATCGACTGGCTCAGCAGATTGGCGCGCGGGTTCCACACGTACAGGGTGCCGCGTCCGATCGGAAGATCCTTGAGCTGATAGCGACCCTGGGCATCCACCTTGGACTGGAATGCCGTCGGCAGCACCATCACCTGGGTCTGCATGACGTGGTGCACATTGCAGTTCACGACTACCAGCCCGGGCTGGTCAAAGACATGCTCGCGGGTCTCGCCTTCGCCGTAGAAACCGAGATCGAAGCTGGCCCCCGGCGTGGCCGAAAACACGTTGTGGCGCACTGGATCATTATTCGGAAAGGAGACCGTGCTGCCCTGCGGGATCACCAGCAGGGGCGGATCGAAGGCCTTGCCCTGGGTGTAGATGGTGTAGCGCCCGGGCTTGGCCCGCACATTGCCCTGGTCGGGAACGAAATAGACCAGGGTGTCGCCGAGATCGCGGGGTTCGACCTTGATGCGTCCGCTGCTGGACAGTTCGATGCGCCCGCTGAGCATCCCGAGCTGGGCGGTCGCCGGCAGTGCAGCAGACGGTGTTGGTGCTGGCGCCGGAGCGGGTGCTGGTGCTGGTGCTGGTGCTGGTGTCGGAGCAGGTGCTGGTGTCGGAGCAGGTGTCGGT